>DQLG01000782.1 GCA_015660315.1 Candidatus Latescibacterota bacterium | reverse complement strand
TAGTTCGGCGAAGGCTTGGCGCAGTGCGGCACGGCTACTGCGATTGCGCTCGGCGCGGTCCTGGTGCAGGAAGGCGTTGGAGTAGGTGCGGTCTTCGACGAGCAGGATCGGTGTTTGAGGGCGGGCCGCGCGCAGGATGCGTATCAGTTCGGGGGCGCGCTCTGCAACTTCGTCGGCAGTCATATTGGGTAGGCAGTCGATGACGTAGAGGGCTGGGTCCAATTCGGCCAACAATTCAGCGATTTCTTTTTCCATCTTGCCATTGCCGGAAAAACCGAGGTTGATCGTGGCTCGGTCGAGCATGCGGCCGAGTACGGCCGGGTGGCAAGTACCCGGCCGCGAGGCGCAGCCGCCTTGGGTGATAGAGGTGCCGTAGAAGACGACGGGCTGCGTTGTGCGCGGCGGCGTGGCTTCGAACGAAGCAGATTCGGGTACTCCGAGCGATACGGAGCGTACGCCATTGTAGAGCGGCAGGTAGAGCATGTACTCGCGCGTGCCTTCGGGCAAACCGGTGCAGAGCAGGACTTCGTTGTCGGGGAAGGTTGCCGGGTGGCCGATGCCGAGCCAGCGCCAGGTATAGCCTACGCGGACATAGAGGTCGACGCCGCTGACGCCGGTGGCGGGCATGTGCACCATGGCCAGCGATTCTTTGCGCAGGCTCCAGCGCGCATGGATCGCGGTGGTGTCGCTTGTAAAGCGGGCGCAGATTCCGGCACTGTCACGGCTGAGGTTCCAGACGGGGTCGCGGACAATTTTTTCGGCGCGAGCGGGCAGACGGTCGTAGAAACCGCGGGTGTCAGTCCAGCCTTTGCCCTCTATGTTTAGGGTGGTGAGGTCGTGCCAGATTACATTGTCGGTCATCTTAGGTTTCTCACTATTTTTTTGTGTGGTCGATGCCGAGCTTGATTGAGCGCTCGGGGTGTTCGTTGATTTCGTGATAGGCGTCGGCAGCTTGCGCGAAGGGCACGATGGGGTCGACGAGATCGTCGGCATTGAGGCGGCCTTCGACTAGTAGCGCGAGAGACTCCGCGCGAATGCGGGCGAAAGTCCAGTTGGCTTGCGGTAAGGGCTCGCTGCAGGCGCGGCTAGAAATCACTTGGATGCGGTTGCGGTGCCATTCGCCGGCTAGGTGCAGGCCTTGCTCACCGTGATAATAGGCGGTAGACACGAGGGTGCCGGCGTAGCAGGTGGAACGCATCGCGTCTTCGAAGGCGCGGTAGGAGCCGCTGGTTTCAAAGGTGATATCGGCACCGATCTTGTCGGTTAACTGTTTTATCTCCAGACCTGCGTCTACCTCTGTAGGGTCCAGGGCCAGGTCGGCGCCGTGGCGCAGGGCGGCGGTGCGGCGACGCTCGATCGGATCGACGGCGACTACCCAGCGCGCGCCGCAAAGACGCGCGGCTTGCGCGACCATCAGACCGATGGCCCCCAGCCCGAAAATCGCAACCCTATCGCCTAAGCGCACCGAGCCGTCGCGTACCGCGCCGAGGGCAAAATCCGCCGGATCCCAGTACATGATGGCCTGCGGCGAAACATTGTCGGGTGCTTTTTGCAGGCGGCCGGCGGTGATGGTATGCGTTTCGCGGATGGGCAGGTGGGCGAAGACGCGGTCGTCGACTTTCAGCGTTTCGACTTCAGTGCCGATCTCAGTGACAACACCCAAACACATATTGCCGAGGTTGCGCAGGAAGGCGTCGCCGGTCGATTCGCCGCGGCGGTGCAGGCGCAACTCGCCGTCCCAACGGTCGGAGGCGTCGGCGGTGTCGGCGCGGAAACCGCGCAACTCGGTGCCGTGTTTGACTGAGCTGAAGAGGCTCTTTATGCGAACTTCATTGGGCACGAGAGGTAGTTCTTCATAGGGAGAGAGAATGGCGTGGCCGGGGGCGTTGGCGATGAGTTCGAGGGGCATGGTGCGCGGTCCTGTCGTCGGGTGGCAGAGGGTATGTCAGTTTACTTATAGTAGCTGCCTGGTGCAACCGATTTGAGCGTTTGAGTGTTTATTGGCAGGAATGCAGTTATACTTAAGGGACCACTTATTTATATAAAAGGATACACATGAAGCGAATTGGTATTCTCACCGCTGGCGGCGATACGCCCGCGCTCAACGCCACGATCTACGGTGCGGTTTTGCGCGCGAGCCAACTGCGCATGGAGATCTTCGGTTTTATCAAGGGCTTCAGCAGCTTGCTCAACCCGCGCTTGCCGCATGTGCACCTCAACCCCCTGTTACAGGTTATACCCGAATTGGACGCCACGTTGGGCGGCACGGGTTTGGGCGCATCGCGCGATTATTTGTCCGGCGACGACCCGGCGTTGGTCGACGAGATCCTCGTCCGTCTGGATCAGCTCGGCGTTGAGGGGCTGATTTGCATCGGCGGCGACGGCACGCTCAATGGTCTGCAGCCTCTAACCGAACGTCTACCGGTGGTCTTGGCACCCAAAACCATCGACAACGACCTGGGGCTCAACTATCCGAGCGAACCCGACGAGTGGTATCGCGACGACGGCGAGGCCTACCACCGCAAAGAGTCGAAGCTCGTTTTTAACCAGGAACACATGGTCAACTATGTCACGCCCGGTTATGCCACCGCCGTTTTTGATTCGGCGATGGGAGTCGAACGGGTGCGCACCACGGCGGAGAGCCATCGACGCATCGCGATCATCGAGGTGATGGGGCGCCACTCGGGTTATATCTCTTTGGGCTCGGCCTATGGCCGCCCCGATATCGTGCTGGTGCCGGAGTGCCCCGTGCATATCGACCCGTTGGTCGAACGCATCCAGGACCTCTACGATTTACAGAAGAACGTGGTGATCGTATGTGGCGAGGGCATTGTCGATGAAGAGGGCAACGAATTGGGTGCGGCCCAGCAGACGACCGATCCGGCGGGCAATGTCATACTCAGCGGGGCCGCCGAATCGTTGCGCGCTATGTTGATCGAGCGGATGGGCGACAACTATTTCAGCTCACGTCGCCGTGGCGAGTCGGCTAGCGCCGCCATCTTTGTGCGCAAAGTGGGGCATACGCAGCGCGGTGGCCGCCCGGTGCTGTTCGACCGTTTCTACGCCTCACAACTCGGCGGTAAGGCGGTGGATATGCTGCAAGAGGGGCAGAACAACGCGGTGGCGGTGCTGCAGTGGGGGTGCGAGCAGGGCTTTTATGTGGATAGTTTCGAAGGCCATCGCTTGCGCGACCGTTGGGGGCAGATCCACGCGCGGCCGATGCACGCGTCGTTTTACGACGAAGAGCGGATGAAACCATCGCAGGTGGGCATCGACTATCTGTTGCCGATATTCACCTCGGCGATAGGGCACGACGATGTGGAGCATATTCGCCACACGCTTTTTGACTCGGGCAATCTGATGTTGCCCTATCACTCGATAAATACCGACATCAACAAGCGGATTCGCTATTTGCAATAGGAGCATTTAGCACCGAAAAAGCGGATACCGTTCTCGTCGTAGACGGATTCGAGCACGCAGTATCCGCGGGCGTAGAGGTCGGCGACTTTGGGGTGCATAGCGTAGCAACCTGCTGTTGAAATTCGCATTGTAATAGCTTGGATAAGAACATGGCTTACGTATTAAATCTCAACGATGAAATGGCAATGAGTATATGAGCGTCTATCGGCATATGGTGCGGCCGCTTTTATTCCGCTGTGATCCGGAGTGGATCCACGAGCGCGCGATGGATCTCGGCGAGCGCGTGGGCGCTTCGGCCGCTGGGCGCAATCTGCTCAAGGGCCTTTTTTCCTTCGCGGATAGCCGCTTGGCTACTGAGGTCGGCGGGTTGCGCTTTGCCAATCCGCTGGGCATGGCGGCGGGTTTCGACAAGAACGGGCGGGTGATACAGGCGTTGGCGGCGATGGGCTTTGGCTTTGTCGAGGTCGGGTCGGTGTCGGCGCACGCCTCAGAGGGCAATGCGCGGCCCAGGCTTTTCCGTTTGCCGCTCGACGAGGCGGTGGTGGTCTATTATGGCGTGCCCAACGACGGGGCCGAAGTCGTAGCCGAACGCGTGTCCGGGCGGCCGACAGATGCGCCCTTGGGCATCAATCTCGTCGAGACGAATACGGGGCGGCCGGTCGCGGCGGAGGCTGTGGTGGCGGAATTCGCCGAGGCGGTGAAGCCCTTTGTCGGACGCGCCGATTATATTGCGCTGAACCTCAATTGCCCGAATACGACCGGGGGCGTCAGTCCTTTTGACGGTGGCGGGCATTTGCGCGATCTGCTGCAGGAGTACGCGGTGATTGATGATTTGCCTCCGGTCTTCCTCAAGTTTACCGCGCATGTCGACCCCGCGCGCATGGCGCGCATGCTGGAGGCGGTCGACTCCTTCGATTTTGTCAAAGGTTTCGTCTTCAACTTGCCGCCGGGCAAGGACTATCCGCTCAAGTCGTCGGCCGCCGAAGTCGACCCGTTGCCCGGCACGCTCTGCGGGCGGCCGGTGCGGGAGATGATTGACGAGGCGCTGCGTTTCTGGTATGCGCGCATCGACCGGACGCGGCACAAGATTATCGGTGTGGGCGGGATTTCGTCAGCTGAGGATGCCTATCGCAAGATCCGGCTGGGGGCTTCGCTGGTGCAGCTCTATTCGGCGTTAGTTTTCAAGGGGCCGGGCATTGTACGCGAGATCAACGCAGGTTTGGCGCGGCTCTTGGCGCGGGATGGCTACGCACACGTGGCGGAGGCGGTGGGGGTGGACAATGAGGCAAAGGCTGTAGTCTAAGTAGGGCAGATGAAGCGGGGAATGATACGTGAAGTTCTCGCTTTAAAATTTTTCCGGTCGCTCTGGTTTCCCGCTCTCAATCGACGCGAAGGCCGCCGCACAGACCGCTACGGTCTTAGCGCCGAAACGCGCCGGAATAGGGTTGCTCATTTTGTCGTCGAGCACATCGAGAAAATCCACCACTGCATCGGCCCAGCCGTGGCCGCCGACGATTTCGCCGGGCTCTTCGTCAAAGGTCACCGGCTCTTCGCCCCGTCGATGCAACTGCCCCTGCCATAGCGAACCCTCTGACCCGTAGACCGCTAACATGCCGCCGCCCATGCCGTGGCCTGCGCAACCGCTGGTGACGAAGACCTTGCCGAGTGCGCCGCTGGCAAATCGCAAACTTAAAATATAGCAGTCGTCCGAGGGGAATTCCGGCACGGTCATTTTGTTGGCGTAGGCAAAGACCTCTTCGACTGGGCTGTCGATGGTCCATAAAATCAAGTCTATCGGATGGCAACCGCCGCCGAGCAGAATATTCTGTGGATTTTTCCGGTCGGCGCGCCAGGGGGTGTGGCTTGAACCTTCTGCGGCGTAATAGCTCCACATATCGTGGATATAGTCTCCCTGGATAAAGAAGATCTCGCCGACTTGGCCCGCTTGGGCCGCACGGGCCATCGAGCTCCAAGGGTGCATATAGCGCATTGTGTGGTCGGTCATCACATGGCGGTCACTAGCCTCGGCCGCCTCGACGATGCGGCGGGCGGCGGAGACGGTGGTGGCGAGCGGTTTTTCTATTAAGACGTGGCAGTTATGTTCGAGTGCGAGCAGAGCTTGGTCGGCGTGCAAATGGTCGGGGCCGGCGATGACGACGACGTCGGGTTGGGTTTCTTTTAGCAAGACGGTGAAGTCGGTACCGGTTATAGCGGCGGGGTAGTGCGCTAGTTGTTTTTCGAGCTGGCGCGGTTGCGGGTCGACGAGGGCGGTGATTTGGCCGCGACCGTCTTGGGTGGCGACTTGCGCGACGGAGCGGCCGGCGCTGCCGCAGCCGGCGATAAGGAAGGTATATGGTGACATAGTTATTCCTAGCAAGGCTAAGTGAAATTGCAACTTCTTTTGCCCGGGCGGTTACGGGCGCCTAGGTGAAGCGAACTATCCATCGGGTGCTACAAGATTTTGCGCGGGGCGAAGCAGTTCGCCTTCGGGGGCGATGTGCGTAGCTGTCCCTGTCGCGGATCCATATCTTGCGCAAATCCCACGGCCCCTCGGCGCACTCGCCAGTCGGTCGGCGGACCCATCCGTCGAGACCACCGATAAATGATGCGCTTGCCTTGGCCGTAGAGCAGAAGGTAGAGCTGATGCTAGTGAAGGTCAGCACGCAGGCCCGTTTTGAAGGCTTCGGCCAGGCGATCGAGGTTGACGTCTTTGCCGAATTCGGAGAAAGGGCTCCAGCCGGTGAGCAGATGGTGGGGATGGCGTCGGGGTCGCAGACCATTTGTTTGATGTCGCTCCGGCGGTCTGGGTCATGGTGTTGATGGTCGTGCGTTTTGGGTTCTTCTTTATTTAATCAATCGCTATTCGGCGCACAATTCAGTATATAGTCAGCATATATATTGTTAATATGGGACAGCAAGTAGACTTTTACAATATGAAATGGAGGTCTTATGCGCGTCACCGAGATTGAAATGCACGAAGTGACCCTGGATTACGACGAGCGGCGGTTCCATGAGTTGAGCCATTATTATTTCAGCAGGCAGCGGACGATTTATGTCGTGCATACGGACAATGGGCTAGTGGGTTTGGGGGAGAGCGGGTCGCCGGCGTCGCAGGAAGAGATCGACCGGTATATCGGGACGAATCCGTTCGAGTGGGTGGGAGACGAGACTTCCCTGGCCCTGGGTACGGCGATGTACGATTTAATGGGCAAGGCCGCCGGAGTGCCGGTGTATAAGCTCTTCGGGCCGAAGCAGCGCAGTTGGGTGCCGGTGGCGGGGTGGACGGTGGCGACGGATCCGGAGCGGATGGCGGCGGCGGTGGAGAATCTGGCGGGGCAGGGACATACGTGGATGAAGTTCCACCTTTCGCCCTTTGAGAATGTTTTTGCGCAAACCGAGGCGATGCAGGCGGTGGCGCCGCCGGGTTTTAAGCTGCACTACGATTTCACCATGCATGGGACAGTCGACCATATGCCGGAGTTGTTAGATGGCTTGGCCGAGTATGCAATCGCCGGCTGTTTCGAGGATCCGCTGCCGGGAGAAGATATCGAGGGTTATATCGATTTGCGGCGACGGGCCAAGCGACCGATCGTCCTGCACCATTTCCCGATGCGGGCGACCTACGAGGTACTGATGGGGCCGGCCGATGCCTATATGTTGGGGCATTATACAATCGGCGAATCGGTGCGCCGCGCCGGGCTCTTTGCCGCCGGGGACAGCCCTTTTATGCTGCAGAATACCGGCGGTCAGATCACGCGCACGATGGTCGCGCACATGATGGCGGCCTTTCCCACTGCGACCTTTCACTCGGTGAGCGCTACCGAAAGTTTGGCCGGTGATGTGGTTGAGGAAAGGTTGCAGCCGGTCAACGGTTTTATACGGGTGCCGGAGGAGCCAGGGCTGGGGCTGACCTTGGATCGGGAGGCGTTAGAAAGATATAAGAGCGCGAAGGCACCCGAACCCGAGGCTTGGATTATTAAAAACGCGTTCAAAAACGGAACGCGGATGTATAATCTGGTGACGCCGGACAAGCCGCATTTTATGGTGCGGCCAGATTGGAGCGGCGCGTTGCCGATGAGTTATTCCGCGCTTGTCGAGACGGAGTATTGGGATGACGATGGCTCGCGGGAGTTCGCCGAGATGCGCCAGCGTATCGAACGAGAGGACACGGTGCTTATTGGCTGAGTATGCGGCCTCGTCAGAAATAGCTTTTACAGCCATAAACGAAAATTATACGCTTTGTTCTCGCAGGTGTCGAATTACTTCTGCGATGTCGCACTGGCAGGTGCCGGCCGTATAGGGGTGTCGGCCCGTGCGGCGTAGCGCCGGGCCATTGTGCCGGTGGAAGGCGCCGCGATGGTCCATATACTGGCCCCAATGACCGTAGGTGCCGCTCGAATAATCGCTTGCGACGAAGGAGGCGCTCCACGCCGGGGGGAATAGGGAGAGAAAGGGCGGTAGCTGGTTGAGCCAGGAACCGCAGCACAGCCGAGTGGCGGCCGGGTGGGCGGCCTGAGTGTCGCGCAGCAGACGCAATAGACTTTCGACGAGTTGTGGGCGATATTCGGCGGAAAATGGGGAGGCGGGCCGGTAGGCGTTGCAGACGTGCAGGTTGATAGCGCCGGGGTTGCTCGCTCTGGTGTCGAAGCTCCAGCATTGATAGGGGCCTTGGCCGGCTTGCAGAGAACGCTCGTAGTGTTCGCGCGTGATTGGTTCAACGAGCGGCTTGAGGATGGTCCAGCACTCGGCTTCGAGCGCGTCGGTGTCGGTGATATCGGCGTGGGCGAAGATGCGTTCCGCGAGTTGTGCCCGCAAGCCGTCCCAAGCGGTGTTGGCTGGGTCGAGGCCATGGGCGGGGTGGCGACCGTCGAAATGCATCGTCCTACGCAGGATATCGGTCCGCAATTCGAGCGCTTCATCTATCGGCACGGGCGGTTCGCGGCGGCAGGTTAGCTCGCGGACGTAGCAGACCATCAGTTTGAGGGACTCTTGCAAGTAATTCGCATGCGTGCTAAGGGGGTCCATATGGGGGGTCCTTATAAATGACGGCCTCGTATCATCGGTGAATCCTTGATAGCTGGCTTGGAGGCGACAAGCGTTAGAGTGGTTTACTATTGATCATAGGGTGTATACCGGCACGCGAGAGTTTGTCGCATGTTGTTTTGCAACACGCGACAACCGCCCTGTAGCGAAAGATGAAATATGCTGAGTCCAGGTACGGGCGAGGTCCGGTCACAACGGCCAACGACATTGGATTTATGAATATGATCGTTGTATATCACTTTCAATTTGCGTTGGCTTTGTTGGTATTGCTCGTCACGGCAGCGTCGATACACAGACGGAAGTCGTGGTCCGTTGTGCACTGCCTTCAAAGAGGGTACGGGCGAAATTTTTCGCGGCCAATAACAACAGGGACCTGTTCGTCTTGTTGGCGAAGGCGCGCATAGACTGCTATGCCGAAGACACGCTTGTCACTCCTGTGGGCCCTGAAACAGATGCGGACAAGCGGAGAGTATGACGAAATAGAAATTCAGCGCATCACTGAGCCGTTTACAAAGTAAAACCGTTACCCCATCTTGCAGCTGATCCCACCGTCGACTACCAACTGAATTCCCGTGATATACTTCGCCTCGTCGGAGGCTACAAAAAGCGCCGCGTGCGCCACGTCCCAGGCGTCGCCCATATGTCCCATCGGCACCAGGGCGTCGCGTTCGCGGATCATTTGCTCGGCATCGCCGCCGTAGCCTTCGGTGATATAGCGTTCGATTTGCGGTGTGCGCATCAGCCCAGGTAAGACGCAGTTGGCGCGGATGCCCTGGCCGGCGTATTGGACGGCGATATTTTGGGTTAGTTGGTTGACCGCGGCTTTGGCGGCCGAGTAGGCCGCGCTAGGGAAGCCTACATAGCGTAGTGAGGCGACCGAGGAGATGTTGACGATGGCGCCGCTGCCTTGCGCGACCATTTGCGGAAGACAAGCCTGACAGGTCAGATACATGCTCTTGGCGTTGACGGCGAAGAGCATGTCCCAGTCTTCTTCGGCGGTTTCCTCCGGACCGCCAACGTGTGGGATGCCGACATTGTTGTGCAGAATGTCGATGCGGCCATAGGCGCGTAGGCAGGAGGCGAGCATCGCGGCGACTTGTGCTGCATTGGTAACGTCGGCTTGCAAGGGGGTGCAGTCACCGCCTTCTGCCGCGATGATCGATCTCGTTTCTTCTGCTGCATCCATATTGAGATCGACAGCGAGGATCTGCGCTCCTTCGCGGGCGTAGAGCACGGCGGCGGCTTTGCCATTGCCCCAACCCGGCCCGATCGAACCGGCGCCGGTGACTAGCGCGACTTTATCTTTTAGTCTATTTCCCATAGCGCTTATTTGAACACGAGAAAGCCGAAACGGTCGGGCTGTTGGCTCCAACCGTAGGTCGGCGCCCATTGCGCCGACTCGGAGATATTGGCGATGCGGACCTGGGCGATATTGAACCCCCAGGTGTCTCCGGGTTTGACGCGGCGGTTGCGCAGTTCAGCGATGGGCACTTTGAGTTCGAAGCTCCAGAAGGTCTCGGCGACTAGCGCGGCTGTTGTGATATTGGTGGCGTTCCAGTCGAAATCTACTTCGGGAAATCCGTCAACCAACTCATAGTGGATGTCGTCGAAGGCGCCGAGGCTGTTGACATCCAATTGGTAATAGGTGCGCGAGTCGTGGTTGGTGTCGAGGTAGATCTCGACGCAGTCGTCACGCCATATGCCGTCGTCGCGCCGGGTCCTTTCTGCGCTCAGGTTGTCGGTGCGCGGTTCGTAGCCTTTGACACCGATATAGAGCGTCTGTTGGTGGTAGCCGATATAGGCTTCGGATTTGCCTTGCGCCGGATAGGCGTTCATCCGCTGCAGTAGTTGGTAGAAGCGGGTTAGTGGCTCGACCTCGGACCAGACCGCCTCGTCGAGGTCGCCGTCGATGATCGGCGCTTTGTCTAACTGCGTCGCATAGGCGATAAGACCGACCCGGTCGATCAAGTCCAGCCCCTTTTGCGGTTGGCCATTTTCATGATAGAACTTGCCGAGCTGAAAATTGATATTGGGGCTTTCCGGCACAAGTGCCAACGCGTCGAGAAGCTGTTGCTCGGCGGCGTCGAGGTTGCCAGTCAGCAGGCTCTTGCGGGCCTGCATGGCCATGGCCTCGGCGATATTCTCCAGCCATTCCTGCTTGGCGGCCTGCAGCGAGTCGTCTTCGGTCTCTACGGCTTGCAGCGCACGGGTGAAGCGCGGCACTTGTTCAGCGCTGATCACCCGGCCAACGTCTATGGTGGGGTGATTGCTGTTGATCGTCTCTATACTCATCATCACAAAGGTTCTGAGCGTTTCGAGTTGGACGCGCGCATCGGTTTCTTTTTCAAAAGCCGCAAGCAGGTAGTCGATCGCCTCGTGGTCGCCCACATTGCCCAGGACTCGGGCGCAAGCGGCGCGGACCTCCGGTGTAGGGTCGCCCAGGCCCTCGACTAGTCCGTCAAAGGCCCCTGGGCTTTTCTCACGTAGGTGGAGGCGGTAGAGCGCTTCGACAAGATCGACGCGCGCGCGCACCGGGTGTTCGCGGTTGCGGATCGCCGCTATAATCGGCGCGACCCCGTAGTCCTTGGCCATATTTAGGGAAATCTTGGCCTCTTCCCCGGCCTCGCCGCCTTGGATCAGGGCGGCAATATCGCGATCGACGGGGTCGCCGCAGCTGATCGCGGTGCCAAGCGCGAGCGCAATGGCTGCGGTTCTCGAGAGGGTGTACAGATAATCGTGCAGACGAGTACCTCCTGGTATTGCGGGGGTGGCCTGCACTGAAAGAAAAAAGCTAGGTCGATAATGGCAAGTGAATTTATTGCTGGCGCGCGTTGACCTGCAAATCCCAATCTCGCCAGTAGTATTTGAGCGGATCGTCCGCCGCCCAGCCGGAGTAGATATCCGTCCAGTCGGTAAAGTGCATATGCGGTTCGAGCGAGTCGTCGCGCACGGGATGGCTTTGGGGTTGGTAGCGGTAATCGAGCGAGATGCGCAGTCGGTCCTCGCTCTCGTTGTCTTGGCCCTGGTGGGCGGTGAGGCTGTGGCAGATCAGTACGTCGCCGCAGGCAAAGTCACCGCAGGCCCATAGCGTTTCTTCGTCGAGCACAACAGCGTTGCCGCCGGCACCGGTGGCCTTCACGGTGTCGAGCTTGCCGAGCGTATGGGAGCCGGGCGCCACCGCTAGGCTGCCTAAAGAGGCCGGGCAGTCACCGGCGGGGATCCAGGCCGTCCATGTTTCGTCGGTGCCGCCAATATAAAGGTTATCTTGGTGCGGCGGGGTGGTGTGCGCGACGGCGTTGGGAAAGATCACGCGGCAGATATTGCGTGGGTGCGGCAGGACCTCTTCGTCGAAGAGCTTTTCGAGCATGGTAATGATCGCCGGATGCAGGGCTAGGGCGTTGAAGGCGCGCAGTCGCTGCACATCGGTGTAGAAATTTCTCCACTCCGGCGAGGCACTTTCGATAAAGAGGCAGCCTTCTTTCGATACGCCGTCCATCAAAGACATGTCTTCGGCGAGCCAGCCGTGTTGTTGGCAGACTTCGAGTATTTGACGGCGCAGGTCTAGTACGGATTCACTGTCGAGCAACGAGCGGAAGAACAGATAGCCTTTTTCGGTGGCGCGTGCGCGCAATGCTTCGGGGGTGTCGAGCAGTAGTGTCGAATCAAGGAAGGGCTCGACGTTTCGCATGGTCTGGTGTGCCATCTCGCTATTCTCCGTCTTTGTGTCTGAACTG
>DQLG01000406.1 GCA_015660315.1 Candidatus Latescibacterota bacterium | reverse complement strand
TGACGACCAATCTCGGCGCAGCAGGTATATCCATTCCAGCCGCCCGTCCCAACTGCGCATCGGGCAACTGATCGTAGACCGCCCGGCGCACCAGCACCTCGATCTGCGCTCGATCCATACCCACTCCCGTTGCCGCGATTTTTTCTATATCCAATGCCATAATCTATACCTGCAACTGCAAATCTTTGCCCAACGCCTGCAGCGAATCGACGATCCCGACAATCACTGCGTCGGTCGGAACTTTAGCAAACTCCGGCGCAATCCGCGCCGAGCTGCCCTGTACCACAATTACCAACTCGCCCTTGCCCGCCTGGACGGCGTCGACACAGACCATATCGCGCCCCGTCGTAACCAGACCATGCTCTCGCACCGATACGATTTCGACGACTAGAAGCTTCTTGCCGTTGAGGCTTGGGACTTTCGCGGATGAAACCACGTGCCCCTTGACCTGACCTAAGAGCATTAGGTGATACGGAAGTAGTCGACCAAGGCGCAGCGACGCTGGCGGGTAAAGGTCCTTGGCGAAGTCAATCCTTCGCCTGTGGGCCCAGCGATCGAATAGGTTCCAAAACCCTCACCGCCCAAACCGACGCCGGCATACGAGGGACCGTTCTTAACAAAAATGGTAGTATTGGCGGCGCGGGCCATGCGGTGCATATTTTCGATATTGCGCGAATGGATAATCGCGGTGTGCCCGTAGCCATTTTCAGAGATCACCGCCTCGCGGATCGCCTGGTCAATATTGGGTATGCGAACAATCGGCAGAAAGGGCATCATCTGCTCCTCCCGCACGAAGACATGGTTGGCGTCGGTCTCGCCGATAAGCATCCGCAACGAATCGTCAAGGTTTAGCCCAATGCGCTCGCCCAACACTGCAGCGTTGCGCCCGACCAGTTCGCGATTGGCCATCGGGTGCCCGTCCGGCCCGTCGACAAAAGCCACCTGTGATAGCGCGTCGATCTGTTGCGCATTGAGTTCGTAGGCGCTGTACTGGACCATCAGCCGTTTGAGTTCGTCGGCGATGCTGTCGATGGCGAAAACCTGTTTCTCGCCGAGACAAAGGATATTGTTGTCGAAAGCGCCGCCGTCAATAATATCGCGGGCCGCCTTGGCCAGGTCGGCCGTCTCGTCGACAACCACCGGAGGGTTGCCTGGACCGGCGACGATGGCCTTCTTGGGGCTGGCCAGCGCGGCTTGCGCGACACCCGGCCCACCGGTCACCAACAACAAGCGAATCCCCGGATGGTTGAAAAGGTCATTAGCCGACTCCAATGTAGGCTCTTCGACTGCGGTCACCAAGTTGGCCGGACCACCGACCTTAACCACCGCCTCGTTGATCAGCCGCACTGCAAACATCGAGACCTTCTTACCTACCGGATGCACATTGAAGACCACTGAGTTGCCCGCTGAAACAATGCAAATCGCATTATTGACCATCGTCGGAACAGGATGAGTAGAGGGGGTAATCGCACCGATAACGCCATAGGGTGCCATTTCGACCACCGTCAGCCCATTATCACCCGTCCATGAGGTCGCCACTAAGTCTTCAACGCCGGGCGTGCTGTCGGCGGCGACCTGATGCTTGAGGATCTTATCCTCATAACGCCCCATACCCGTCTCGGCCAAAGCCCGGCGCGAAAACTCCTCGGCGTATTCGCGCGAGGTTCGGCGAAAAGCCTCGACGATCTGCTTGCGCTGTTCGAGCGACATTTCCACTAATTGCTGTTGGGCACGGGTAGCGGCCTGGACCGCGGCATCGATGGTCTGGAATACACCGCCCTCTCCCCCAGCCGTGCCGCCGCCGCCCGTATTGCTGGTGACGACGCGCTGGACCACTTCTTCGACAATTTTGCGTATATGTTCTTCGTTGACGTTTTGGGCCACGCTATTTTCCTCGCATTCGGGCTTCTACACTATATAAAAGCACATAAGTAAGATCAGAAAAATAGTCGGCCTCTCACGATGCGTCAAGGTCCATTTGCCTTGACATTCGCCCCAGGGACACCCTACCTTGAAATTTCTGCAAATTACGGAAAACCAAGGAGAAAGATATGCGCATCATCCGCTTCTTAGACGAGACCGACACTATTCGTTTTGGCCTGGAATCCCAGGATAATCAGGCCGAAACCCTCACCGGCGACCTCTACGCCGGTTTAACGCCATCCGGCGAGCGGGCCACGGTCAAAAAACTGCTCGCACCGCTCGCACCGAGCAATATCTACTGCATCGGGCTCAACTACCGCGAGCACGCCGCCGAATCCGGCATGGAGCCGCCCACCCAGCCCATAGTGTTCGCCAAACCGACTAGCACCGTCTGTGGCCCCGGCGACGAAATTATATTGCCGGCTTGCTGCAACGACGGCCCGGAAGTCGACTACGAATGCGAATTGGCTGTAGTTATCGGCAAGCCTGCCCGCAACGTATCCCAGGCCGACGCGCTTGATTATGTGTTCGGCTACACCTGTGCCAACGATGTCTCGGCCCGCAAATGGCAGCTCAACGCCGGCGGCGGCCAGTGGATTCGCGGCAAGGGCTTCGACACCTTCTGCCCTTTGGGTCCGGTGCTGGTAACCGCGGACGAAATTCCCGAGCCTCAGAATCTAGGCATCCGCACGATCCTCAATAATGAAACGATGCAGGACCATACCACAGGCGATATGATCTTCTCAGTCGTCGAGATCATCGAGTTTCTCAGCCAAGACACGACCCTGCTGCCGGGTACTGTCATTCTCACCGGCACGCCGCAGGGCGTGGGCTTTGCACGCAAGCCGCCGGTGTGGCTCAAAGCCGGCGATGATGTGATTATAGAATTAGACCAGATCGGGCGTTTGCAAAACCCGGTCGTCGACGCGTAATACCAACGCAACAGAAGAAAAAATTAAACGGCGCGGCGAGTTTTTTATCGCCGCGCCGTTTTGCGTCTTGACACTATCTCGTAAAGAAAGGACGACTATAAATAGGGCCCATTAGAATAAGATTTTACTAAATAAATAGTGCATCACAATATCGACGCGTAGGTCCTGCACACTCAGCTTAAACGGAGGGATGCCTTATGCAACCACCTCGCAACGATACGCTGAAAGAAGACCTTCGTAGCATGGAGTTGCTCTACGGGTTGGTGGTCGCGATGATAGTGCTGGTCTTTCTCTTTCGCGGAGCGATCGCCCATATCGTTTTTTAATACAGGCCCCGGAGTATCTACTCCGGGCCTTTTACAATAATCTGAACACTCCCTCACCCAGCGAGATTCACCTTCTCGACCTTGCCAATAATCGAGGTATCAGTAGGCAGCGGCGGATCAAAGGCGTTGCAGGCCTCGCGCGCCACCTCAACGATCACCGTATCGCCCTCGTTCATCGCGGCCCAAGTCGCGCTCACCTGCGCCTCGCCCGTCAATTCAAGCGTTTCGTCAATATCCTGTATAATGTGCAAGATCTGTCCGCGATAGGACTCTATGCATTGCGAAAGCACCACCGTCCCTACGACTTTGGCCAATTTCATTTACTAGTCTCCTCATCAACAATGCCCACGATCACACTGCGAAACGGCGGCATCTCCCCCCCCGTCAACTCCGCTCCGGCCGAGCCCGACTGGGTAACGAGCACCCGACTGCCGATCCCCGCCTGCACCCCGTCCACCGCCACCTGCAATCCGCCTTCCTCACCGTCCGCCTTCACCACCATAATCTTCTGCCCTTGCAACAAGGCATGTTTACTCGTCGAGATCACCTGACCGATAACCGTGCAGACCTTCATGAGACCTCCTTTTCCAACTCTTGACCAAAAGCCTTTAGCGAATCGACAATGCCGACGATCAACGCATCAACCGGCACATCCTTCATCTCCGTCGCCTGCCGTGCCGAACTACCCTGCACCACGACGACCAACTCACCCTCGCCCGCTTGCACCGCATCGATGCAGACCATGTGCTTCTGGGTACGCTGCAAACCCTCGGGGGTAGCGGCAAGAATCTCGACCACTAAGAGTTTCTTTCCCTCTAACGCGTCGACCTTGGCGCTGGAAACGACATGGCCTTTGACAATGGCGAGTATCACGCTATATCTCCTCGAAAATGCTCAAGTTGGCCTCAGCGATTTCAGCCTCGCCATAGCCGTAAAAACCAGCGACTTTCTGCAAGACCTGATTCATGAGAATATCGGGGCAAGACGCGCCCGAAGTGATGATCAGCCGCACCGGAAATTTGCCCGGCAGCCAATCTTGGCTCTCGGCCATCTGCTTCGCGTGGATGTCGAAGTGGCGAATACTATGTCTCGAAATAATTTCATCGCTATTAGCGATGAGAAAACTCGGCATAATTTCCGAGCAAATCTCCACAAGATGCGCTGTATTTGAGCTATTGTAGCCGCCGACGATCAACGCAAGGTCAGCACTGGAACGCAAAAGGGCCCGAGTCGGATTTTGGTTCTGATTCGTCGCATAACAAAGGGTATCATTAGTATCCGCGCAGTGATAGTCGAGGTTCTCCTCGCCGTAGCGTTGCCGCATCGCCTCGCGCAAGGTCTCGGTCACTTGCTGCGTTTCCTCGGCGAGCATCGTCGTCTGATTGACCACCGCCACCCTTTGCAAATCGCGTTCAGGATCGAAATGCTCGGAGGCCATGCCGGCGAACTGCCGTTCGAAATCGGCTAAGGCCATCTCACCAGTGATATAGGCGGCGACGTTCTTGGCCTCTGCTTCATCGAGTACCACCAAGGTTTGGGTATGTTCCTTAGTATGCGAATGCGTCGCTTGGGTTTCTTCGTGTTTATACTTGCCATGAATGATAATCGTATAGCCCTCGCGCCCCAATTCCTCGCCGCGCTTCCACACCTTCGACACGAAGGGACAGGTCGTATCGTAGTTTTCCCGGTACTCTTCGGCAGAAGTGTCGATGCCGCTCTGCTTGAGCGAGTCCTCAATCTGCAACGTGGTACCGAAAGCCGGGATCAACGCGATATCGCCATCGCCCAACTCATCCTCCGATACCTGGCGCCGCCCCTCGGCGTCGTAGATAAACTCGATACCGCGTTCTTTCAGTTCATTGTTGACCAGGGGATTGTGGATGATTTCGCTGACTAAGAAGGTGCGGTGTTCGGGATTTTTCTCCAGCGTCGCAAAGGCCATGTGTATCGCCCGCTCGACCCCGAAGCAAAAGCCGAAATGCCGCGGGATCAGGACCTGTAATTGGCCGATTTCTAATAGCGTCGGGCTAAGCGATCGCTTGCCGTTGGCCTGGCGAAAATCCTTGACCTTTTGGATAATCGGACCGGCATAGTGATTGGGCACTCGATCGAATTGCGTATAGGCCATAAGGGCTCCGGGTAGACGATTACAGTATAGTATAACATAGCGTTTGGCTGTCAATAGCTTGACAGTTAACAGCCACAGAGCTAGTCTATGCCGCACATCGTCCCAAACCGATCGAGAGTCAAATTGAATCTGGGCATTGTTCTGGTCAGCGGCGGTCTCGACTCCTGCGTCACGGCGGCGATCGCCGCGGAGCACGTCGAACTGGCCTTCCTACATCTTAATTATCGCCAGCGCACCGAAGCGCGCGAACTCGTCGCTTTCACCGCCCTCGCGGAGCACTTCCGGGTCAAAAAACGCCTGGTCGTTGATATCTCCCATATGCACCAGATCGGCGGCTCGAGCCTGGTCGACGAGTCCATAGCCGTGCCGGAAGAAGAGACCGAGGCTGGGCTGCCGAACACCTATGTGCCCTTCCGCAATGCCAACCTGCTCGGTGTTGCGGTGGCCTGGGCCGAGGTCATCGACGCGACCTCCGTCTATATCGGCGCCCACGAGGAGGAAAGCGTCTATCCCGACTGTCGGCACGAGTTTTTCAAAGCCTATGAAGAAATGATCGCCGCTGGCACTGGGCCACAAACCCATATTCGCCTGCAAACCCCGTTGATTGCACTCGACAAAACCGCCATTATCCGCCGCGGATTGGAATTAGCGGCCCCCCTGCATTTAACCTGGTCTTGCTACCAGAATACGCATAAGGCCTGCGGCAAATGCATGAGTTGCCGCCTGCGCTTAGCGGGTTTTCTCCGCGCCGGGATAAAAGATCCCATTCCCTATGACTGACCCATGCTGCCACAAGCGAACCCGGCCCAATAAAGAGCGTACACCATGATCCCGATCACACCTCGGGAGCCTCCCTCAAGGAGCTTACCATGTTAATCGGCTATGTAAGCGACGAACGCTATATCGCCTTGCACGACGTACAATTTGAGATCTCCAACGAGACGCTGCACATCGAAGCCCGCTCGCGGGCTACCGGCGAAATATTCGCCGATATCCCCCCCGGCCCCTACACGGTCACCTTGCAAAAAGACGGTTTCGGTCCCAAGCGTGCGAAGATCAACCTGACCCCCGACCGACCACATCACTTCCGCCTGCTCTCGCACAAATTGCTCGGCTACGCCTGGCCCAAATGCGTAAAATCCGGGGAGAAAGCCGAATTCCGTGTGCACGCGCTCGAAGCCTATAAACTCGATCTCTACCGCTACGGCTACCAGAAAGAGCACATCCGCCCGCTCGGCTGGTTCGACGAACACGGCCCGCGCGCCACCATGCAAATCACACCAGACGGCGATTATACCCAGACCGGGGTCATGTGGAACAAATTCGGCTATACCAGCCCCAACCATAAGCAGTTTGTAGAAGCCCCCAAACGTTCGGGCCTCTACTATTTCCATGCCAAGGGCGAATCGGGGGCCTTCTTCTCCTTTCCTTGGATCGTAGCCCCGGCGACTCCCGCAAGCGATATCGCGGTGCTCGCCGCCGATATCAACTGGAATGCCTACAACAATTTTGGCGGCCGCTCGAACTATATCCACCCCGACCGCTGTCCGCCCACTCCGACAATCAATGCCCGCCTCGAACTAAAACGCTATATCGACCCCGAACATATCAACTACGACACCGAAGACTATGCCCCTCTCTCCTTCGACCGCCCCGAGCCGATCAACCACATTCCCGAAGACGTCACAATCACCGACCCGATCGCCGGCCGCGCCGCCTGCCATGTCGCTCCTGCCGAGTGGCGTTTTTTGGGATGGCTCGAACGCGAAAACTTCGCCTACGACCTTTATTCAGAGACCCAACTACACTTCGACCGGCTCGACCTCGACCAGTACAAGGTTCTGATCACTACCACCCACCCCGAATACTGGTCGCGCAAGATGTATTATGATGTCAAGGCCTGGGTCCATGAACGCGGCGGCAAATTCATGTATTTGGGCGGCAACGGCCTCAACTGCGAGGTCGAATTCCCCGACGAACAGACCATGGTGGTCAAAAACGGCGACGGGCGCAGCCAACGAGCGCAGCAAGCAGAGAGCCGCTTCCACATCTACAACGAGTCCGAGGCCAACCTGCTCGGCGTGGTCTTTACCAATCCCGGCATCATGACCGCCGCCCCCTACCAGGTCCTCGACGCCAAGCATTGGATCTTCGCCGATACCGGAGTCAAAACTGGCGATGTCTTTGGCAAAGCCAGTCTGCACGAACGCATCCCTGGCGGCGCTTCCGGCCACGAAACCGATAAAACCTCGGCCTCTTCGCCCGCCAACACCGAAATCGTCGCCCGCGGCCTCAATCCCGACCAGGGCGGCGCCGAGATCGTGCATTACCAAACTGCCAGCGGCGGCGCGGTCTATTCGGCCGGCTCAATCACCTACCCAGCTTCGATCCTCGTCGACGAGGTTGTTTCGCAAATCACCGCCAATGTCATCAAACGCTTCACCACCGTATAGCCAAAGGCCCGATTAGACCTTATATTTGTATTTCTCAGATACTTTTGAAATCGTTATAAATTGAGTGTAGATGGCCACTGAGCCCAATAGAGACCTGGAAATTTTTGCAAATCCCTATCCGGACCGCGACTATACAATCGAGATGGAGTGTCCGGAATTCACTTCGATATGTCCTGTAACTGGGCAACCAGACTTCGGCACCATACGGATCCGCTATGTGCCTGACCAGCAGTGCATTGAGCTTAAATCGCTCAAACTCTATCTCTGGTCCTTTCGCCAAGAAGGCGCTTTCCACGAAGCGGTGACCAATACCATTCTCGACGACCTAGTAGCCGCCTGCGCACCACGGCATATGACCGTGGTTGGAGACTTTAATGTGCGCGGGGGCATCTCTACCGTCGTGACGGCCGAATTCGCCCAAAAGCCATAAGGGCCCCGGAACATATCGCCCATTCGAACGGAGACTAAGATGGAAGAAGAACGCGCCGCCGCAGAAGCGGCCGCAGAAGAAGGCCAAGACGAAAACGGCGGCAAACAGGGCAAAACCTGGTACCCCTACATAACCAAGGTCCAGTTCGAGAAATTCCTTTCGCGGCTGGAAAGCAAAGTTCCCGAACAGATCGACCGCGACTACGTGCGCGCCATCATCCGCACCCCTTCGATGATCTACCGGTTCCTGCGCGGTATCGAAGCCATGGGTTTGATCGACCGCGACCAGCACCCCACCGCCCGACTCACGCGGCTGATCACCAAGGAGACGCGCAAATTCGCGCTGGCCGAGGTGATTCGCGAACTCTATAAGGAATTGCTGCCCGAATGGGAGCAGACCGACGGCAATATGAGCGACGACGCAGTCGTCGACTATTTTCGCGACCACACGGGCATGGGGCGCGATTCGGCGAACAAGATGAAGATGTTTTTCAAATATCTTATCAGCGAGGCCGACTTTGGCGAGCCGCCCAAGGGCCTTGAAACCGTTGAGCCAAACGCCCAACCCGCACCAGAGCCCGCACCAGAGCCTGCACCAGAGCCTGCACCAGAGC
>DQLG01000270.1 GCA_015660315.1 Candidatus Latescibacterota bacterium | reverse complement strand
CCGCGAGTTGGGGGACCGCATTAAAAAGGTGCATTTCAAGGACTTCCTGAGGCGCGATCACCGTTTTGTCAGTTTGCGCGACGGCGATACCGATTGGGCCGTAGTTATCGCCGAACTACGGGCGATTGGCTACGATTCGACATTGATCCACGAGGTGGGCGGATCTCGCGAGGAACTAGTTGACCTCGGTGAGCGAATGCGCGAGATCGTCGCTTTATAGAGGCATTGAAAGGAAAGCTATAATGGTATTTATACTCAATTGGCGCGACGTGCAACCCAAAATCGCACATCTGAGCGCTGTGCATTGGGGTGGTTTTCGCGACAGAGAACGAAACGACGACCCAGATGAGCGCAATCGCTTGCAGAAGCTGCAGGGATTTGCCCGGCACGCGCTGCAAGGCCGAAAGACGTCGGACCACCACAAACACGAGAATCTCGAACAAGTCTATTATGTGCTTTCGGGCCGCGGTGAGGTACTTTTCGGCGAAGAGCGGTACCCAGTGCAAGACGGCGACGCGATTTACCTGCCGCCGGGGGTGCATCATCAGATGTTCAACGATATGAACCAAGAGTGGCTTGAACACCATGTCATCAGCCAACAGGTCGAGGGCAATGGCGGCGAATTCGCCATCCGCAATTGGCGCGACGTAGCGCCGGTGGGCGATGGCCAAGGCGCGGTGCGTTGGCATCAATTGGGGCGGGTTGGTGAGGCCGATATCGGTTTTACCCGTGGCTTTCAATCCATCGATCGGGAAGCCGTGCAGCCTAGCGGCAAGACTATTGAACGATGTTATGACGATTTGGAGCAGGTCTATTATATACTGGAAAACAGTGGTGTCCTCATCGCCGATGGCGAAGAACACCCCATACAAGAAGGGGATATGGTCCACGTACCAGTCGGCGCAAAATACACCATCGCGAATCCGCACGCGGAGTGGCTGTCCTATATGATAATGGCCGCTTAACAAGAGGTCGAATAATGGAACTTCAGGATGACTTGCACGCGACGTTGAAAGGCATGATGGAAGCGATAAATACTGGTGCTACCGAGTCGCTCGTCGCGCAGATAAAGAAGATCGATGGAATCGGCGAGGCGCTGGGCACTGAGGCCCCGCCGATGTTGCGTCACTATTTGGAAAAGCGCTCCTATGCCAAAGCTTTAGATTTCTTGGAAGGCCGGGATGAAACAGCCGCACCAAACTGTTGACAATCCGATGCGCCGGACTTTTTACGAGACGGTAGCCCGCATTCCATACGGCAAGGTGGCGACCTATGGCCAGATCGCGACCCTCGCCGGTTATCCGGGACGTGCCCGGCAGGTCGGTTACGCACTAGCGGGAATGTCCGAAGAGTGGGACTTGCCCTGGCATCGGATTATTAATGCGCAAGGCAAGGTCTCGCCGCGCACAGGCAACAAGTTCCATCTCTTCCAATACGAACTGCTCGCAGGTGAGGGCATTGCCTTTGTCAATAATAGCATTGACTTGAACATATATCGCTGGGATCCAGGGGAAACCGACGAGTGAATTCACTCGACAAGCCGATTTTCCGCCTGGCCATCCCGAGTATCCTCACGGCCTTGTCGACGCCGCTAATCGGTATCGCCGATACAGCGATGATCGGCCACCTGCCCGATGTCGCTTTTATGGGGGCGGTTTCCACCGCTAATTTGATCTTTAACGCACTTTTCTGGTGCCTGGCGTTTCTGCGTATGGGCACAACTGCGCTGGTCTCCCAGTATCACGGGGCCGGGGACGATCGCGCCAGCGCTGGCATTCTTTACCGGTCATTGTTGGTGGCATTATTCCTTGGGGCGGTGATAGTCCTACTGAGTCCCTGGATCAGCCGGGCGGGTTTTGCACTGGCCGGAGGGTCGGCCGAAGTCCAGCATTGGGGCGGGCAGTATTTCGCGATTCGGGTTTGGGAAGCCCCATTGACCTTGAGCTTACTTACGCTCAACGGTTTTTTCCTCGGCACCGCCAATGCGCTTGCTCCGCTTTTGGTCACCATTGTCGCCAATGTAGTCAATGTCGGTGCGGACTACGCGCTTATCTTTGGCCATTGGGGTGCCCCGAAGTTGGGGGTTGAAGGAGCCGCTTGGGCTTCGGTGTTGGGCAATGCTTCGGCCTTGTTGGTCGCAGTACTTCTGCTAATATTTAGATACGGTTCCCATGTTCGAGCCTGGCCCGAGAGGATATGGGACCTGCGGCCAATGCGCCGACTCTTGCAGACCAATGCCTTTCTCTTTGGTCGCACCCTTTGTCTGCAGTGCGCGCAATTTTTAATGCTGGCGATGGTGTCGCGCATGGGCGATGCGCAATTGGCGGCCAATGCGGTGGTGTTGCAGATCTGGGGGCTGGCCAGTTTTGCCGTCGATGGTTTTGCCCATGCCGCCGAGACCCTAGTTGGCAATGGTCTCGGTGGTCGGCGTTTTGTCGAAGCTAGGCAGATGGCGAGGCGGATTATCTTATGGGGAACGGGCTTGGGATTGGGCTTCGGTTTGCTTTATTTTTTTGCGTTACAGCCCATCGCCGCGCTCTTTACCCGTCATAGCGAGGTGGTCGATAAGGTCGCCGCGCTCTATTTGCTGATCGCGCTGATTCAACCGCTGAACGCCGTGGTCTTTGTGCTCGACGGCATATTTATCGGCGCCAATGATATGGGGTATTTGTTTAAGGCGATGGCCGTGGCCGCCTTTGTGGTATTTGCGCCGGCCGCCCTGATCCTTGTCTATTGGCTCGATGGCGGATTATACGGTGCTTGGCTGGCCTATAACTGCTTGATGATAGGGCGCTTCCTGACGCTGTGGCCGCGTTATCGTTCGGATGTCTGGTTGCGATCGTTTGTTGAAAAAGACGAGGAATATCAAGCTCCGGTGAATTGAATCATCAAGCCTCCGCTGTGCGCTATCTGAAAAAATAAGATGTTCACATATTGGCCCGTGGTATATCGAGAGGAGAGCCCGATGCCCTTTATCAATCCAGCAGAACTTGCCGGTGTTGAACTTTTCCCCCAAGTCACCAGTGGTTTAGTGGCCGGAGAGCATTTAATGCTCTCCTTCTTGGATATGGAAGTGGGCTGTGAGGTGCCTGAACACAGCCATCCGCACGAGCAGGCGGGTTTGATACTTGAAGGGAAGTTGCGTTTTCGCATTGGCAACGAAGAGCGGGTCGCCGGTCCCGGCGATGCCTTTCTGATCCCGCCGAATGTAGTGCATTGGGGCATCGTCGAAGAGGGGCCGTGCAAAGTGCTCGATATCTTCAGCCCACCGAGGGAAGATTATATCGAGCAGTACAATAAATTTGCTGAAACCTCGGCAAAGACGGTCTGGAAATAGATGGACGACCCTCGCTATAGCAATTTTTGGCAGCAACGCTACGAACGCGGCAAGCCGGGATGGGATAAGGGCGAACCTGCGCCGCCATTACTTGGTGCATTCGCTGGCAGGCAGCCGGATTACGGTGGAAAAATCTTGGTGCCCGGTTGCGGTTTCGGGCATGAGGCCATGTATCTTGTGCATCTCGGCTTTGATGTTGTAGCCGTTGATTTTGCATCGGCGCCGATTGCTGATCTAAGGATGCGTGCTGCGGGCCTTTCCCTGCTCGCGTTGCAATGCGATATTTTCACTTTGCCGCAAGAGTATAGCGGTTATTTCGATCTCGTAGTCGAGCATACCTGTTTTTGCGCCATTCCGCTTGAGCGGCGCGGTGAATATGCCAAGACTATGGCTGGAGTGCTGGGCGATGGTGGGCAATTGCTCGGTTTGTTCTGGGAACTCGGGGAAGAGGACGGTCCGCCGTTTAATACATCTCCGCAGGATCTACACGATAATTTTGATCCGTTTTTTATATTCGATACAATTGAAAAACCAGATAATTCCTTTCCCGGGCGACAGGACGAGGAATGGCTGGTGCGTATGACAAGGCGTTAAAATGCACATCGTGCTCAATTCAAAATTCTTTGCCGAACTGTCTCCAGAAGCGTTGGCGGACAAGGTCGCTGGGCTGGGCTATGATGGGGTCGATCTATGTGTGCGGGAAGGGCATCCTGTTGATCCGGACAATGTCGGTCAGGTTTTGCCAGCGGCTATTGTGAGTTTGCGGAATGCAGGGTTGTCTTGTCCTTTAGTTTCGGCACCGACAACGTTGGTGGAACCGGATGATCCGACCGCAGAAAGGTTCTATGCGGCTTGTGCTGAGGCGGGCGTACCCCGGATCAAAATCGGTTATTGGTATTGTAATGAAGGGGATGATTATTGGGCGGTATTAGATCGTGCCAAAGAAGGGCTTGCGGGTTTTGCGCGTTTAAGCGAGCGCTATGGCGTGCAAACTTGTTGCCATACCCATAGCGGGCCATGCCTCGGTTCGAATTGCGCTGGACTGATGCATCTTATCGGTGATTTTTCGCCCCGTGATATTGGGGCTTATCCCGACTTTGGTCATATGGCGCTAGATGGCGAGGATTTAGCGATGGGGCTATCGATGATCGCTGGCCATTTAAGCGTTGCTGCTGCAAAGGATGCGACCCACGTCGGGCAAGCCGATACGGTGCCGCCGCGCGGACCTATCTTTACGCATGTTGGGGCCGGCAGTGTCGATTGGCGGCGAGCGCTGAGATTGTTGGCCGAGATGGAATTTTCTGGACCACTCGTCGTACATACAGAATATTCATTCGCCGAGGCTATTATCCGCCAAGTCGGCTATGCAGAGCAGCAACCGCCGGGGCTGGAAAAATACGCACGACAGGATGCCGAGATCTTGCGACAAATCGCCGATGAAGAAGGAGTTGAATCATGAGAATCATGCAGCAGGAAGATTGCCGCAATGTGTTGGTCGTGGCTATAACACCGCGCACAGCGGATCGCGGTATTGATCTGGAAGGTATCAGCCGTAATGTTGGCTATCTCTGTGAGGCGGGGGTCGATTTTATTATGCCAGAGTGCGGCACGGGGTTGGTATATGACGCGACCTTAACTGAATACGAAGCCGTTGTCGGTACCTATCTAGATGCCGCAGCGGGGCGGGCTTTGATTGTGCCGGGCATTGGCCCAGGCTACGGTCGTTCGCTGGAGATGGGGCAAATCGCCAGGTCGTTGCGGGTTGCCGGCGTGATGATTATGCCGATTATCGGGCCAGCTTCGTCCAATGGCGTCGATGTTGGTTTACGCGCTATCGCGGAAAAAATGCAATTGCCGACGATTCTTTACCAGCGCCGCCTCGATATTATGCCGGTCGACCAAGTCGTCGGCCTATGCGAGGTGGATGAGGTGGTCGGTCTCAAATACGCGGTCGACGATCTGGCAGCTTTCAAGCAAATCGTCGACCGCGCTGGTAGCAGCGCGGCAATGGTCTGCGGGATGGCCGAGGAGCCTTGTATAGACTATATGACGGCCGGGGCCGTTGGTTTCAGTTCGGGTATGGCCAATTTTTCTCCTCGGATGAGTTTGGCGATCTTGCGACGATTTGCTGCCGGTGATCGCGCCGGGGCCGAGCAGTTGCGCCAACAGATGGTGCCCTTTGAAGATTTTCGCGGGGAACGT
>DQLG01000735.1 GCA_015660315.1 Candidatus Latescibacterota bacterium | reverse complement strand
TTTCTCGACCGCTTCCCTGAATCGGATCTGCGCAATACCGCGCGCATGGAGTTGGGGCTGACCTATAAGCGGGTCAACGACACGGATGGGGCCATCGCGGCCTACGAGTCGGTGGAAGAAGGTTGGGAACAATGGCCGACGGTACAGGTCGAGTTGGCAGAGCTTTACATCGGCAAGCAAAATTACGCCGGGGCCAGAAAGGCCTTGGCCGGTGCTCTAATGAAAGCCAACGACGCGACGCTGAAGGGCCAAATGCACTATACCGTCGCCAGGGTGCATTTTGCGGAAAGCAATTATCAGGACGCGATCAGCGAATGGGGGAAGGCGATCGCGCTTTCCCCGCCCGAGCATATTCTTAAAGGCTCGCTATTGGCCCGTGGTGGCGCCTACTACGAAGTCGCCAAACTGCAGGATGCGGCCGGTGACACCGTCAGCGCCCGGACAAGTTACGAGGCCTCGCTGGACGATATGAAAGCCCTGTTGGAGAGCAGTCCTTCGCCCCAGATCAAGGATAGCGCGTTCCGCACTCTGGGTGCGGGCATGATCCGCTTGGGGCGGCAGAAAGAGGCGGCGGACTATTATCAGCAGTTGATTTCGGCTTCCGCGGATCCCCAGGAGCAGGCGACTTTCAGCATGCTGTTGACCGAACTCTATTACGACCAGCAGGATTTTGTTCAAGCTGAAAAGTTCGCTCGTCAATTACTGGTTATGGATTTTACAGACGACAACGGGGCTGGATACTACCGCAAGGAACGGGCCTACTCGATTGTCGGCAACGCGTTGATGCAGCAGAAGAAATACGAAGAAGCGGCGCGTGTCTTTACCCAGGGCCTCAAGAGCTACCCGAATTCGGGCGAGAGCGGCAACCTGTCGTTTTCGAAGGCCTTTGCCGAGATCAGTTATAGCGATTATGTAACTGCGGCAGAGAGCTTCAAGGCCTTTGTCGATAAATTTCCGCAAAACGCCAATCGTATTCACGGGCAGTATTATTTAGCGCATAGTTTACAGGCTATGACCCAGTTTACTAAAGCCGCCGCCGAGTTTCGCGCTTTGGCCGATAATTATTCTGGATCTCAGTATGAGGAAGAGTCGCTTTTCCTTATCGGCGAGAACTACTACAACGAACAAGCTTTTGGCGAGGCGATAGAGGCGTACGACGTACTCCTGGGCAAATATCCCCAGGGCCAGTACGGCGGTTCGGCGCAATATGCGATGGCTTGGTCTTATGTCGAACAAGAAGAGATGCAAAAGGCGGTAGCTGCGATGCTGGATCTGGTAGCTAACTACCCGCACAGCGAGTTTGCCCCCAAGGCGCAGTTTACCATCGGCGACTACTACTACAATATTCAGTCGTATGACGAGGCGATGGTCGCCTATAGGAATGTGTTCGATCAGTATCCGGATTCAGAAGAAGCGCCGAGAGCGCGGACGTTGGTGGGGGAGCTGAGTGAGATTCAAGCCAGTTTCGATTACAATGCGGCTATGAAGTTCTTCGAAGCCAAAGATTTTGACAAGGCAGTGCCGGGGTTGCAGGATCTCATCAAGAAGTACCCTGGAACGTATACCGAGTTGGCGGCTTATTGCAATCTCGGGCTGGCCTACGAGATCACACGCCAATGGGCGGTAGCGGCTGAAAATTATCAAGTCGTTACGGACAAAGGTGGGAACAAGCCCGAAAACGCCGACGTAGTCAGCTTTGCGAAACTGCATCGCGATTGGATCGTTGAGAACCGACTCTAAGACTTAAAACGAACGCATACGCACTCAATTTTCTGGGAGGGTTGTAATGGAGCAGAATTTTCTGGTTGACCAGTTTTTCAAGGGCGGGCCGATGATGTGGGCCATGCTGCTCTGCTCGCTGATCGCCCTAGGCGTGATCATCGACCGGCTGTGGAATCTGATGCGGGTGCCCGGCGAGCAGGAAGCCGAGCAGCAACTGACCGCGGCCGAGGACGTGTTGAAGAGCCAGGGTGAAGGCGGCGCCGTCGAGCAGTTCCGGCAGGGCAGCGGGGTGCTCAATTTTATCTTCGCTGCACTCGTCAAGCGCTACGATACATTGATATTAGAAAACCGCACGGATATCGAGGATATGCGGCAGGAATTGATCACGACGGTCGAGGAGGCCGGTGAGCTCTACCTCGGCCGCTTGCTCAACGCGCTCGGGACCATCGGCGTGCTTTCGCCGCTGATGGGGTTATTGGGAACGATCATCGGTATGATCCGTGCCTTCGATGCCATCGCGCGCGCCGGGGCCGGTGATCCGGCGGCGGTGGCCAGCGGTATTTCCGAAGCCCTAATCACCACGGCTACCGGTCTTATCGTGGCGATCCCGACCATCGTCTTCCATCGCTACCTCTCGGCTCGGGCGGAAAAGGTCTTCAAAGACGTCGAGCTTTATTGCCATGCCTTCGCCAACACCCTGCTGATGCGTTCCCAACAGTCCAAGCAGCAAGGCTAGGCAGAAAGAGACTGCGCTATGCGGCAGCGACAAAAAAGAGGGCTCGGCAAGGGGGGATCCAAGATCGATGAGAACCCGGACCTGACTCCGTTGATCAACTGCATGTTCCTGTTGTTGGTCTTCTTTATGGTGGCCACCACCTTCGTTAACCCGAAGGGTCTGAGCGTCGATTTGCCGGGCGGTGAGGGTGAGTCGAGGGCGACCAAGGACATGAATATCGTGATCGACCCGGACCAGACGATCCAAGTCAACGGCGAAGTCACCCAGAAGGAAGGCTTGGCCGAAAAGATTCGCCAGGTCATGACGGCCGACAATACCAAGAACGTGATCCTAGAGGCCGCGCGTTCGGTCCCTCATGCTTATGTGGTGCAGGTGATGGATATTGCTCGGGGGCAGGGCATAGAAGCTATCGCCTTCGCCAAGGGCGGGGAAGGATAGAGTCGCATGGCCAGAGAGAGAAAATCGATTGCGGATAAGGCGGGTGAGTTCGAACTGAACTTGACGCCGATGATCGACGCGGTGTTCCTGCTGTTGATCTTCTTCATGACGACGACTGTCTTCGTCAAGTCCACCCAGCTCAAGATTGAGCTGCCCGATGCGGCGCATTATGACAAACTGAAGTCGGAGAAGAAACTGAACCTGCGGATCTCGGGAGAGGGCACCCTTGAGATCAACGGCCAGTTGGTGGCCATGGGGCAATTGGCGGGCTGGCTTGAGCGGGAGAAGGTCAAGACGGGTTCGGCCACGCTGATCATCACTGCCGACGGCAAGGCCGCGCACGGCCACATCATTGACGCGATGGAGATGGCGATGATGGCGGGGGTTGAGCAGATCGATATCGAAACGGAAGAGCCCACTAATTGATAGGAAGTTGGAGTGCTATGCGAATGGATAGGTTAAAACGGGCCAGGCAGTGTTTAGTGGTCCTTGGCATCGCGGTGTTGGCGTCTGTCTGGGGTTGTGGGGGGTTGGTGCCGCGCGATTTAGTCTATGATATACACACCAAACCAATCCTTCCAGAGGGGCGCGGAGATTATACTCTTGATCTGGACGACTCTTCGACAGTCTTTAGCAAGGAGGGTCTGCTGATCAAAGTCCGGCACCTCAAAGACGACGAGCTGGACGAGCGTTTCCCACCGCTGTACGATGGGCGCCACATGAATCCCTATACCCGCGGTGAAATCGACTCCGATAAAGGGTATATCCCTCCGCGCTTTACTGTTTTTGAAGTTGAAGTTATCAACCTGACGTATTCCAAGATCGAGTTCGATCCGGCTAAAGCGACGATGGAGTCCGGCGGCGAGACCTATCGCTACTACGATCCGGGCCGCGAGGGGGCCGTTGTTTTAGGCGCCAACAACTTCACAAAATACTACAAGATGGAGTTGGGCAACTCGGGCAACGATCGCGAGATCAATCTCGAACGCATGGGCATTATTTATAAGACGGTCTTCCATCGCGGGCGTCCGATTTTCCGTGAAGACCGGCAAAAGGGCATGTTGGTTTTTGATCCGCTATTGCCGGAAAACAACGAGATAGTGCTCACCTTCAATGAATTTGTACTTTCTTTCGACGCCAGTGGGAATCCCGAAGAGACGATCGATGTTGAGTTTCGCTTTGATGTCGCGCAAGGGGTCAGAGAGTTGATCGAATCGGGCGCTAACTAGGCGGTAGAGACGCGGAGCCTGAATTAGACGTATGATAGGATATTTTTATAAGAGGAGTTGGACCCTCCGTCCAGCTCCTCTTTTTTATGCCATTTACCTGCTGTGCGTCGGGCTGTTGATCGCTTGCGGCGAAGAGCGGCCCGAAAACGCGGAGCTACTCGCCCGTGTCGGCGATGTGGAGATCTCGGCGACCGACCTGCTCGCTTTTGAAGCCGGCGGAGAAAAAGCGCTAGACCAGGTACAGCATCTGCGGAACTTGCAAATCCTAGTTGACCGGGAAATCTTGCTGCTCGCAGCTAATGAGCAAGATTGGGCACAAGACAAGGGGATATTGACGGAGCTGGACCGACGCGAAACCAAAGCCTTGGCCGATGCGATGTTACAGCGCTACGTCAAAGAGAAGGCGGTGGTCAGCGAGCAGGAGATCGAGAAGGCCTATCTACAACAGGGGTGGGGGGAGCAGGTTGTGACGATAGAGATCTTCGTCAAGACCAGGGAGCAGGCGCGCATGGGGCGGGATTTTGAAGAAGTGGGCCGCGAATTTGCCGTCGACCCCTATTATGGCGTGCTGACCGGTGAAAGCAAACGCATGGCCTATTCGCCTTTTGACGGCCCGCAAGCTGTCGTCGAGGCTGTTTTTGCCCTTGATCAAGGTAAGGTGACTGCTGCGATCTCCATGCATGGCGGATATGTCATCGCCAAAGTGGCAGAGCGTCGCCAGGCGGCGTTAGTTGAGGTTGAAGAGGGTATTCGTGCGACATTGCTCAAGGAAAAACAAAAGCAGTTGCGCCAGTCTTATTTACGGCATCTCAAGTGGGACTTAGGTACCGATTTCAACGCCGAGGGTATGGAGTTGGTGGTGGGTGCATTAAAGGGAGAGACGCCCTGGAAGACCATGGGCGATCTACAGCGCCATATGTCGGTTTATGCCTTCGAGGGTTTCGAGATGGATGTGGAAGAGGTGATTGAGGCGGTGCGGCCTTCGGGGGATTTGTGGTTGCAAGCCAGCACTGACGCGGTCAACGAGAAATTAGCCGAGAGCCATTTTCCCAATAAGATTATGGCGCACGACGCTCGGCGCAAAGGATTGCACGAGACGGCAGCCTTTGCGTCTTCTCGAGCATCGGCGTTGGGTAATCTGTTGTTGATGAAACTGCGCGAGCACGTTTTAGCAGAGGCCTCCGAGCCGAGCGAGGAGGATTTGGCGGCCTTCTACGAACAGCACAAACGCCGTTTTCGCAGTGCCGCCTGGGCGGAATTAGAGGAGATTCTAGTAGATGATCCGGCCACTGCGCGCGATTTATTGGCGCAGCTTGAAGCAGGGGCCGATTTTCCGACGTTGGCCAATGCACATACGCAACGGCGCAAAGCCAAGAACGGCCGCATTTACGTTTCCCAATCGCAGGCCCCAGTCCTGGGTGAAGCGTGGATGAACGCGGTGATGAACGCCGAGTTGAACCAGCTTTCTGGGCCGATTCAAAGCAAGGGGGGCTACTCGATTTTCAGAGTAATCGAAATGCACCCGGAGGTTTATCACACCCTGGACGACGAACAAGTGCGGTATAAGGTAACGAGAGACGTGCGCGAGCGTTTGGAGCGAGAGCACTTTAACGCTTATGTACGGGATCTGCGCAAGAAGTATGCGACGCAGATCGAGGTTTTTGAGCAGCACCTGCAATTATTGCCCGACGGAGCCGTGTCGGTCAATAATTGAACCAACGAGAGGTATGAGCCTTGTCTGAGGCCACCGGAGCAAACGCGGAAGCGGTCGAAGAACGCTTCGATATTATGCCCGCCGACGCCCCCTTTGAAGCGGGCTTCAATATGAAGACCCTGTGGGCGGCGCTGTTTGTCGGTTTTGTTATGCTGCCCGGGGCGATCTATCTTGGGCTGGTTACGGGCATGAGCATGGCCGGCGGCGCCGAGTGGGTGACGTTGATCCTCTTTATCGAAATCGCCAAACGCACCTTTGTACACCTGCGGACCCAGGAGATCATCATCCTTTATTGGGTGGCCGGCGGTCTGGTGTTGATGGGCGGCAAACTCGGCACCGGCGCCGATCTCTTCGGCGGACCTTTTGGCGTGCTGATCTGGGACCAATATCTGATCCAGTCGCCGCAGGCGGCGGGATTGGCCGAGCATATCCCGTCCTGGGTCGTGCCGCCGCGCGGCTCGGAAGCCTTGCTCGAACGCAGCTTCCTGCACGCCGCCTGGATCAAACCGATCATCATCCTGCTCGTCGCCGTGGCCCTGCAACGCGTCAATGCCCTGTCTTTGGGCTATGTGCTCTTCCGCATCACCCACGATATCGAACGTCTGCCCTTTCCGATGGCCTATGTGCAGGCCGGTGGAGCGACAGCGTTGGCCGAGACCTCGTCCAAGAAGGAGGGCTGGCGCTGGCACGTGTTCAGTGCGGGGGCCTTTATCGGTGCGGTATGGGGCGTGTTCTACGTAGTGGTACCGACGCTGTCCTCGGTTTTTCTCACCGAGACGGTGTCAATCCTGCCGATTCCCTTTATAGACTTCACGGTGCCGATGAAGGCGGTATTGCCTGCGGCGGTGGTGGGGGTGGCGACGGATCTGATCCACGTGCTCTTTGGCTTGGTATTGCCTTTCTGGGTGGTAGTGGGCGTGTTCGCTTCGTCGATGCTGGTTAACCTGGTAGCCAACCCGGTGCTCTATGCCTATGGTATCCTGCACACCTGGGAACCCGGGATGTCGGCGATTCCGACCCAGATCGCGAATACTTTTGACTTTTGGCTTAGTTTTTCGCTGGGCGGGGCGATTGTGGTCGCGGTGATGGGTTTTTGGACGGCGGGCAAGATTCTGCTCGCTGCTGCTAAAGATCACCGGCCCAAGGATAAAAATGCACCCGGACCCAGCCGCGCTCGCGGCGATATTCGCATCGTCTCGGCCTTGAGCATCTGGGCGGCTAGTACCTTGGGTTTTGTGTTGATGGTCTATTATCTGGTACCCGACTTTCCCTGGTGGATCACCGCCATTTTTGGCTTTTTGTGGACGCCGATCTATTCCTATATCGGCACGCGGATGATTGGTCTGACTGGTTCGCCGCAGGGGGTGACCTTTCCCTATCTGCGCGAGGCGAGCTTCTTTCTTTCCGGTTATCAGGGCGCCGCGATCTGGTTTGCGCCGGTGCCGATCTTCCAGTGGGGGTACGAGGCGCAGATCTTCAAACAACTCGAACTGACCCGCACGAGTTTTGGCAGCATCGTCAAGATGACGGCATTGACCTTGGTGGTGATGTTCGTCTGCAGTTTCTTGTTCTGGTCGCTAATTTGGAAGCTGGGTCCGATCCCCTCTTCGGCTTATCCCTTCGTGCAAAAGATGTGGCCCTTTCACGCGACGATGCAGGCCTTCTGGGCGAAGTCCACGCTGCCGGGCGCCGGTTCGAGCCTGGTGACGCAGATTATCCGTTGGGATTATATCGGCATCGGGCTGGCCTTTAGCGGTGCGCTCTACGCCGTGCTGATCGCGCTGAGTGCACCGCTGGGGATTTTCTACGGCTTTGTCGCGGGGCTTGGCGGCTGGCCGCATTTCGCGATCCTGAACTTTGTTGGTGCGATGCTCGGGCGCTTCTATCTGGAGAAGCGCTTCGGTGTCGAGCGCTGGTATGCCTATGCGCCGATCGTATTGGCCGGCTATTCGTGCGGGGTGGGGTTAATCGGGATGACCTCAATCGCCATCGCGTTGATCTCCAAGGCGGTGTCGCAGGTCATGTTCTGAGGTGGCCATAAGCGTGTATCGCAGGCGCAAGAGGCCAATTTCGCGAACGCTCTTGTCGTGCTTGGCGTGTTTGGCATTGGGTTGCGGTGGGCAGGGGCCTTTGTTGCCTGCGGCAGAGCCCGGCGGGGATGGAAGTCCTACGGTCGAAGTGGTCGCCCCTCCGGCGGAGGCAATGGCGCCAGCGGGTGAGCGCGCGATGGTCCTGATCGCCGCAGGGACCTTCATCATGGGATGGGATGCGGGTGAGGGGGACGAACAACCGCCGCACGCTGTTTTTCTCGACACCTTTTATATTGATCAGTTCGAAGCAACGGTGGAGCAGTACCGGTCCTGTGTGGAAGCCGGTGGCTGTGAAGATCCGATTCATGCCCCGGCCTGCAACTGGGACGGGTTCGCCGACGATACACATCCCATAAACTGCATGAACCGGCAGAATGCGCGCGATTATTGCGCTTGGGCTGGTTTGCGTCTGCCGACGGAAGCGGAGTGGGAGAAGGCGGCGCGCGGGGAGGATCGGCGGATTTATCCTTGGGGCAACGAGCTGGTAGGCGACGAGGCAAATTTTCGCATCGGTCTCGGCACGGCGACCGAACCGGTGGGCAATCATTTAAATGGGGTGTCGGCCTATGGGGCGCACGATATGGCGGGCAATGTCTGGGAGTGGGTGGAGGACTGGTATGCCCAGGACTATTATACACGCAGTCCGCGCGAGCGGCCGCGGGGACCGGAGTTCGGGGAGTTTGGGGTGTTGCGCGGTGGGTCTTGGTGGTTTGAAGCGGGGGCGTTGCCGGCGGCGCATCGGGTGGCTTATCATCCGGCGTTGACCGATATCGATATTGGGTTTCGCTGTGCGCGGGATGTTGTTGAGTAGGTTTGGGCTGCAGGCTAATGCCATGTTGAGGTCGCTGTTTTTGCTGATGGCTTTGACGGCTTGCGGTAATGATTCGTCGCCGGTGGTCTTCGAGCGGGGATTTGTTATCGAGTCGCGGGCGGATATTGCGGCGTTGGCAAAACGGGGGGGCAGTGAGTACGTCATCAACGGCGATTTGCAGATCGTTGGCAGCGACTTGGTGACGTTGGCGGGCTTAGAAGGATTGCGGCGAGTGGAGGGCAGTGTCGAGATCTGGTTTAACGACGACATGCAAAGCTTGGCGGGTTTAGAAGGTTTGGAAAGTGTCGGGGCGGGGTTGGGCCC
>DQLG01000252.1 GCA_015660315.1 Candidatus Latescibacterota bacterium | reverse complement strand
CGGCGGGGGCACGCGGAAAACCGTCCCGCCAGCGATAGGGAAAACGCGGCACTTTGAGCACGCGACATTTGATCTCTTTGATTTTCATCTCGCTCCCGCTTTCAGTTGATAATGTCCAGCGGAGAACTGCTCAGCCCGCCCGCAGCATCGATTAGATTAAAAAAGCAGGCCACCGTCCCGGCGGGAAGATCCGCCCTGACCTGCACCCCGTCGCATAGCGCCTCCGACGATTTCCACTCGCGCTGCAACCACTCGCCCCCATCCCGCGTATAACACAACTCGGCCCGCACGATCTCCGCCTCGCTTTGATAGCCGGCACAAATCTCATCCCCTTCCCCAACCGGTGCCGCCACCATCGCCAACCGCACTCCGTTCCCGACGATGCTATCGGCAAAGCGATATATTTCCTCCGGCGCCCACCCCGCTTGGTGCGAATGTGCCATACCAATCTGCAGGCGCAGGAAACGCGATCCACGCACGTCCGCACACGACTTCATAAACGAGTCCAGTGGAAAGTGGGCATCCTGGCCGTTGATCCACAGCGTGGGCATCTCGGCGTCTTTGCTATAGACGGACGGGTCCCATCGGCGGATTGCCCGTTGCCGCAATTCACCTTGGGGAAAGAGCGCAACAGCGAATGCGCCAGCACCACCCCCGGCCAGCCCCCTTGTGGCATCGGCCCTTGCGGCACGCCATAATAGGCGTAGACGCGAGTCGGCCGATCCCGGTAATCAAGCCCCTCGTAGAATAGAGATTGTATTCCCTCGACAGCGAATTTTTCAGTGAGGAAAGTCGCCGGTATTGTCTCTGTGAGTTGGTGTTTATTCCACGGTGGCATATGCTACATGCACGACGAGGATATTCGGTTTATCGCCCATAGGATCTGCTCTCTAGTCTTCGTCTGCCGCCAGCGGTCCCACCGCACCTAGACGTAGGGCGGGGTAGAGCGTTTCAAAAAGCGGCCTGTCACCTGTGTCGCGCGCATAGCGCCAGTACAGCCGCGTCATCTTTTTTACTTGCTCGTCAAAGGCCGGATCTCGAGCCAGGTTTTTCATTTCGTAGGGATCCTCGTCGAGATGATACAACTCGTCAAAATCAAAACCATTAAACACGAACTTCCACGGCCCGTCCCACACCACCCGCTGGGTCAAACGGTGGCGGTTGCCAAAGTATTCGGCATAACCCCGCGTCCATTCGTCGGCGATGGTTGCCGGCTCGCGCAACAACCCGGCAAAAGACCGCGAGTCGGGCACATCGATCGGCTCGCTGTCGGCCAGCTCTAATAGTGTCGGGCACAGGTCGTGCAAACCGACCCGGCCCTGGCAAATCGAATCTTTAGCGATCCCCGGGCCGCGCACAATAAGCGGCACCTGGTATACCTCTTCAAAAGCGGAAATATCCTTAAAGAATAGCCCGTGTGCGCCCAACAAATCTCCGTGGTCAGCGCACATCACCACGATGGTATTGTCGAGTTGGCCAGCACCTTCTAAAAAGTCGAGCACCCGCCCGAACTGCGCGTCGATCTCGCTGATCGATGCATAATAACACGCTCGCGCCTCGTGCTTCTGCTGCTCGTCGAGCTGACTCCAAATACCCTGGGCCCGCCGATAAAGCCCCGGCCGGTCGGCCAGATCGTCGTCAGCGTTAGGCGGCGGCGGCAACTCTTCATTCGCATAGCGCTCGTAAAATTCTCGGCTGGTAATAAAAGGATCGTGTGGCTCTTGAAAACTGACAAAAGTACACCAGGGGTCGTCGCCCTCTACCGCCTCCTCCAGATAGCGCAGCGCCAGCGTCGTGGTAATGCCCAAAGCGCGCTTTTGCGCCGGCCGATCTGAAACCCCATAGAGCAAATGCGGCCCGTAGCCGTGCGGCTCTTCGAGATAGTGCGCCGGATCGCATTCCGGCTGTAGCGGCTCGTCTCCCAAGACCTCGGCGACTAATTCTTTGTAGAGCGCCCCCCCGCTAACCCCGTTGACCTGCCAGCCGAAGCGCTCGAGAACATTCTCGCGCTCGATATGCCACTTACCGAAATAGCCCGTTTTATAACCGGCCGCCACCAAACGCTCAGCCCAATGCGCCTTATCAGTGCGCAAGGCATGCAAATCGGGCACTCCCGGATAGAGCACCTCCAGCACGCCGTGGTTGTGCGGCATCAGTCCGGTCATCAGGCTCGCCCGAGTCGGAGAGCAAATATTATTGGGCGTATAGGCGCGGGTGAAACGCACGCCCTCCCCCGCCAAGCGATCCAAATAAGGCGTCTGGCAGACGTGGTCCGGATCGAGCACACGGGCCTGCATCTGGTCCGCCATCAAAAAAAGAATATTCGGTCTATCACTCATCGCTATTTGCTCCCCGCCATGGCCACTTGTGAAACGCCAACTCGCTGGAATATCTCGTCTCTGGTCTGCAACAACTCCTGCGCCTCCACCAGCATCTCCGCCCCGCCCAAGGTCATCCACTGCTCGACGAAGGTATCGAAATAATCCAACTCCCGATCGCCGCGCACGATCTCCGCGTAGACCGTCATCTGCAAGTTGCGCAAGTCGCGCAGATATTTAATCGACGAAGGCACCACGTCGACCTTGCCAAAGACGTCGGGAATGCCCCATTCCGGCTTCTGATAGGTGGAGCGATATTCCAAATGCGCCGGCGCCAGATACTTGTCGGCGATCTCGGGGCGGATGGCGCAGGGCGAGAAGAAGCCGCTCGCCGCATTGAGGACTAGGTTGAGCACGTGTTTCTGGGCGGCGTTGCGCTCGTCGTAGGGCGGTATCAACTGCAAGCCTAAATCGTCGTCGAACTCCCAGTGCGTGCCTTCTTCCCCCATCCGCGACGCCAAGAACAACTCTTCATCGGTGCCCAACGCCTCGAAGATCTTTAACATCCGGATGACTTTTTCGGGCGTTTCGGCCAAGTGAGCCCCAAAGGCAAAAACGTGCGCGGCATTGCTCCAGATACGCGTGCCCCGGTGGCCAGCGGGACCGGCCGGGAAACGCCCCGGCGCCAACTCGGCCTCCGGGTGCAATTCGGTAATCACCGAGACCAGCGAGGCCTTGTTGCGCTGATCGAAAGACTCGTAGCTTCCTCCGGTGACGATAAAACCATTGGTGCCGCTGATAAATTTCTGGTAGGGAATTGGGCTGCTCTTGACCTGGCAGATGACAAAATCCGGATCAATCAGCCCCTCCGCGTACCACTGGCGCAAAAGCCCCAGAACCTGCTTGCTCTCGGGCAACGCCCCGCCCCACACCACCTCGCCGTCCTTGAGCATCCAGTCGTAGGGCAAAATGCCGTACGCGCCAAAAACCTGGCCGAACACATTAAACCACGCCTGCGCGTTGGGACACCAGCCGTAGGTATCTTTGACCCCGTTGCCGTCTGGATCCTCGTGGCGGAACTTCCACAGCGCCGTATACATCTCGTCCAACGTTTCGGGCGCCTTGTCGATGCCGACCTTACGCAACCAATCCATCCGCCACACCCCCGGATGCGGATAACCCAGAATAGTGCCATAGGTAGGAATGCCGTAATTGCGCCCGTTCCAGTGGGCGTAAAGCCAGGCGTGCGGCGCATACTCATTGAGGTAGCGGACATAATTGGGCGCGTGCTTGAGGATCACTTCGTAGGGCACTTCCAGCGCGAAGCCGTGGTGCGCGTCGCGCTGCACAATCACCGGGTCACCGTCGTAAAAGACATCGGGCACGTCACCGCCGGCAAAAATCAGCGGCCGTCGTCGTAAATAAGCCATATGGCTGATAAAGAGCGGCTCAAATTCGACATTGAAACGCTCTTCCATCATCTCTTCGATCCAAGTGCCCTCGCGCGCCATCGGGTAGCGCGGCAGGCTCATCCAAGAGATGTACAATTTTTGTTGCGGGTCGTCCTCCACCGAGTCCCAATCCACCACCACAGTCTCAGCGACCGGCTTCCGTTGGCGCAGTTGCCAGTCCGCCACCGCAAAAGCAGCACTGAAGCCGGCAAATACGGCTAAGCCCACCAGTATTTTTTTAGCTCTCATCGTCTTTCCCCGGACATACAACGAGGGAGGCAGATACGCGATCCACCTCCCCCATTCTACTAATTAAAACTACGGCGATAAAAACTAGCGCATATAGGAAGCCTTGATATGGCCCCAGCTATCGTCTTCGACCGCCGTCGGCAAAAGGTCATTTTGCACCGGCAACAGGATGAAGTCGGTGGCGCACTTGCCGTCGCCATTGCCACAGCGCTGACCGCCTAGACGCCAGGCGGCGAAAGCGCGGTCGGTCTCGTTGTCGGTACCTATGTCGTTGTCGATGATCGAGATGCTCAGACCGATGATCTCGTTCTCGACGAAATCGTGCTGGATGCTATTGTCGGGAGACGCGTGATCGAAGTCGTCCCAGGCGACGGTCCACCACTCGGTCTGCAAGGTGGCCTCGGTACCGTGTGCGCCGTTGAGAGTAAAGGAGGTGCCGCAGCACGAATAGGGCTCGGTGTCATGCCAGGTGGCACTCGAAGCCCACAACCAGTTCCAGCCAATCGGCTCCATCGGCGGCCAGCGATAGTGGCTCATCTGGTTGAGGCGCCCGCGGTTGCGCGCGACCTCTTCCTCGGTGTCGAAATCGTCGGCACCAAACCACGAGACGTCGCCGCCGTGGTCAGCGTCGATATTGATCTCGAAGCTATCATCGCCACCGGCGCCGCCAACGCCACCGGCGTCACGATCCCACAGATCGTCGAAGCGATCCTGGACAAAATAGAGGCGGTCGAGCTCATTATTCCAGCCCTGAGTCCAGCGGAAATTTAGATCGGCGGCATCAACCTCCGCGCCGACCTCACCAGCCACGACCGTATTCAACGGCTCGCCGTTGAACTCGGAAAAAGCCGATAGCCACAAATTGTCGGGCACGACGTCCCATTCGGAAATATCTCCGTCCATAACGGGCAAATGCGTCGTCGGCCACTGCCAGACGCCGAGTACCAGACCTTCTGGCACATGGGCTTTAGCGGTACTGCTAAAGCTGAGCAGAGCAACTGCTGCTACAAGCGCGAAAGCTTTGCGCATGACTAACCTCCCATGGTTAGTAAGCTGAGATGTATGCCCCCAGAAACTGGGTGCATTGGGGGCGGAATTTTCTGATGGATCTATTTAAGTCTATATGAATATAAATAAACAGCGTCCAGCCATTCAATGACTAAAAATGCTAATAATATATCCATAAATACTTGTCGCGAAAGAACTTTTCCGTTATTTAGTCATAGACCTCTGTAGTTTTTGCATGTATTATCTGTATGCCAACTATCTTCATTAAATTCATAACATATTATTTATTAATAGCTTTTTAATACTGAGATCAATATCAATACGCTATCTCAGCAACCTCAATAAATATTTCATAAAAAGAATTTGCCATTATGTCTAAACATGTTGTTCAACATGAAGTCAATATACGGCTAAACGATATTCGCTTAGAGTTTATCCGCACAGGCGAGCGCACACTAACTTCTGGCGAATTGACCCGTACTCGCACCTTACCCGAAACGATCGTCGCCCAATGCCTGCAAGGCCAATACGAGATCCGCACACAAGATCGGACGATATCCGTCAATCCAGGTGAAGTAGCTCTAATCGGCTCCGATGTGCCCTTTACCAATATCCACCATCTCGACAAAACCGGGGTGATGTCCTCTCGCTGGATTCACTGCCGGTTCACCATTTTTAACAATATCGATTTCTCCTCCTTACTCGATATACCACTCAAAATAAGTGGCACTCAAGCCGAGCAAGTAGGTATCCTGATCGGCGAACTACAATCCTTCGCACATGGTCCCAATTCCTTACTCGACTCCATTCGCACCAACGAGTTGGCTTTTAAAATCCTCTATATCCTCTGCGAAGTTTCAAAACCCAGGT
>DQLG01000714.1 GCA_015660315.1 Candidatus Latescibacterota bacterium | reverse complement strand
GCGCTTTGACCGCGATGGCGCCGGGGCCGTATTGCGCGAAAATTGCTTCCATCGCCTGTTTGAGGCTGGCGAGGTTGGTGACCGTGATATTGGTTTCGCCAGCTAGGGCGGCGGGGTCTACCTGGCCATTGCAGAAGCCGGCCCAGGACAGATCGTAGAGGAAAAAGTCTACGCCCGAGTCATCGGGCACGCAGGACCAGCAGAAATCGTCGGTTTGTACGTGATCGAGTTTGCCGACTTCGCTGAGTAGTTTGTAGCGCCCGCCCGGTTGCCGCCATGTGGTGAGCTTTTGATGGGCTTTTTGCAATTCGTCGCCGCTGAATTCGCTCATGCCGTAGACCTCGCGGGCGAGGATGGTGACCGCTTCGCCGTAGCCGGTAAAACGCGTGGTTTCGAAGGCCGGGCGGATCGCCTCGAAGCGAGCGCCAAAATCGGGGTCGGCGGCATCGGTCAGGCGGTCGAGGTCGGCGCGGCTGGCTCCGGCGGTGATCAGGTCGGCGGGCACGTAGTTGCCGAAGAGGTCCTGTAGAATGTCGGGGCCGTCTTCGACCCAGTCCCGCTCCTTGCGCAAATGCTCGTGGGTGTCGATTAACGATAGGCTTTCTATATGTTGTGACAGATCTGTGCTCATGATATTTATCCCGTCAAAGAGGGTCGATTTCCCAGATGATATGACCTTGTGGTAGATGTGTCAATCGCGCTTGCCTGCACGGGGTTTAGGGCCTATTCTTCGAAGATGGATTGGCACCCCCTTATCGTTCACTATCCCATCGCCTTGTTACCTTTGAGCCCGTTATGCGATCTGGTCGCGTTGTGGTTGCGGCGAGACGAAGGACACCTGCTCGCCTATGGGTTGATGGTCCTTGGGACCCTGGCATCATGCGTCGCGGTGCTCAGCGGCAATGCCGCGGCCGAAGGCCATTGGCAGGGGGCTGTCGCCGGAAAGATTTCGGCGCATGAGGACCTGGCGACATGGACTATGTTATTGGCCTTAGGCACGACGTTGGGGCGATTGCCTTTGCAGTTGAAGGGGCCAATAGACGGTAAGGCGCTTTACATGTGCATAGGGATGGGCATACTGATCGGCGTGTTAGTGGCGTTGACAGGTTATCGCGGGGGCGAATTGGTTTATATGCACGGGATAGGTGTGGTGACGGGTGGCTGACTTCACACCGGATATCGCTCCGGTCAGGCCCACGGCGCTCAAACCCGGTTATTTGGCCGCTCTCTTTGCGGTACTGGCCGTCGTTTTGGGCGCCTTTGCTCTATATGGGCTACAACAGGAACGACGATCGACATTGGAAACGATGGAACGCGGCGCGCGGTCGCTGGCTGAGGCGGTGTCCAGTGCGGAGGAGAATGTGTTGCGCGCCGAAGTCGATATGGAAGCGCTCGTCGGCGAGCGCTTGCTCGACAATGCGCGGTTGCTTGCGGAGTTGGGCAGTAAGCAGGCCTTATCCGATACGCTTATCGAGCGTTTGGCAGCGGAGCATGAACTAGATCAGGTCGACGTGTTGGATCTGGAGGGTCGGCTTTTGGCGTCTAGTGGCATTGTCGATGATGACGAACTAGATGGTTGGCAGGAGGCTTTGCAGCCATTGTTCGCCGGTTTGGAGCAAGCGTTGCTCTTTGAATTAGATCAACGGCTCTTTGCCGTCGCGGTGGCGATGCGCAATGGTGGGGTGGTGATCGTGCGGGCTTCTGCCGAGCGGCTTTTAGAATTGCGGATTCGTTCTGGGGCCGGTAGACTGATCCAGGAGATCGGCTCCAACAAAGGCGTCGTATATATGGTGTTGCAGGATTCGCTGGGGTTATTGGCTGCCTCCAGCAACGTGGTGTTGATCGACCCGATAATAGGCGACACCTTCCTCGAATCGGCGTTGGTCAAAGATGCGGTGGACTCGCGGTTAGCGACCTTTGAGGGCGAACAGGTTTTTGAGGCAGTGATTCCCTTCGCGCCCCAGGGCGAGACGCTCGGCCTGCTGCGGATCGGGCTTTCGCTCGACGAGCTTCGCGTGCAAGAGCGGCGCGGCAAGCTACAGGTGTTGTTGTTGGTATTGCTGTTGTTGGTACTTGGAGCGGTCGGTGCAGGCGCAGTGACGGTACGGCAAAACCTGTCCCTGCTCGGCGACGCCTATACCCGTATTCAAACGTATAGCAGCCGGATTTTGACCCAGATGGCGGACGCAGTTATCGCCACGGACCCGGTCGGGGTGATCGAGGTGTTCAATCAGGCGGCGGAAGACCTGTTGGGTGGGGACCGCAATGAAGTTCGGGGGCGGCGCTTACAAGAGGTCTGGCCGCACGAGATCGTCGACCGGGCATTGCAAGGCGAGGAGTTACTCGGGGCCGCTTGCCTATATACGAATAAAGAGGGCGATGAGCGGACGCTCGCGGTTTCGAGCTCACAGGTGCGCAACGCCGACGGCTAGGTGGAGACGATAGTCTTGGTCGTTCAGGACTTGAGCGAGAAGGTGGCGATGGAGGCGAATTTGAGACGACGAGATCGCTTGGCCTCAATGGGGGCTTTGGCGGCGGGGGTCGCCCACGAAGTACGCAATCCGCTCAATGCCATAAGCGTCATAGTGCAGCGGCTGCGACGCGAGTTCATCCCGCAGCAGGATAAAGAGGAATACGGCCAATTGACCGGTGTCGTTTCGGAGGAAGTCAAGCGGGTCAATCGCATTATCGAACAATTCCTCGAACTAGCGCGCCCACCGGCTCTGGCAAAGGAGCGAGCAGACCTTGCGGCGCTTTTACAACGAGCGGCGCAGACCATCGAACCTCGCGTCCTGGCGACGGGTTTGCGTTTGCAGCGAGATTTCAACGACGTCGGCGCGGTTGAAGTCGATACAGATCAGTTGCAACAGGCGTTGCTCAATTTGTTGGGCAACGCCATAGAGTCGATGGAGTCGATGGAGTCGATGGACGAGGAGGCGATCAAATTGGCGGCGCGATCCCTCGCGGATGGCTGGGTGGAGATCACCGTCGCAGATACGGGTCCTGGTATACCGCTGGCGGAGCTCGAACGGATTTTTGACTTGTATTTTACGACTAAGGCCGAGGGTACGGGGCTGGGTTTGAGCATAGTGCACCGCATAGTCTCCGAGCACGGGGGCCACATTGAAGTACAGAGCGTGCTGGGCGAGGGCACTCGATTTACCATTTTATTGCCGAGGGGGTGTTGATATGGCGGGAGACACGATTCTGGTTATTGATGATGAGGCGTCGCAGCGCGAAGCGGTCGGCGGTTATTTACGCAAACGTGGATTCACCGTTTTGCAGGCCGATAATGGGCGGCGGGGATTAGAGATATTACAAGGGCAGGTCGTCGACTTGGTCATCACCGATCTGCGCATGCCAGAACTTGATGGGATGGGCGTGCTCGAAGCGGCTCGCCAGACCAACCCGGATATCGGCGTGGTACTGGTTACGGCTTTTGGCTCAGTCGACGGAGCGGTCGATGCGATGCAAGAGGGGGCTTTTCACTATTTGGAGAAACCGATTGACCTCGATGAGTTGGATGAGATCGTCGATCGTGCGCTGGAGCGCAGCCATCTAGTCTCGGAAAACGAGTTATTGCGCGAGCGTATCGGCGGCGGTGCACAATTCGGCGGTATAATCGCCCGCGACCCCGCGATGGAAGAGGCGTTGAATATAGTCGCGCGCGCCGCGCCGAGCCGGGCGACGGTGCTGGTCATGGGAGAATCGGGCACGGGCAAGGAATTGGTCGCGCGGGCGGTGCACGACGCGAGTCCGCGGGCGGACAAACCCTTTGTTGGGGTTAATTGCGCCGCACTCAACAAGGGGCTAATAGAAAGCGAGCTTTTTGGCCATGAGAAGGGCGCTTTTACCGGTGCAATTGACCGTCGGGTCGGGCGTTTTGAGCAGGCGAGCGGCGGCACGTTATTTATCGACGAACTGGCTGAAATTCCCGCCGAAGTGCAGGTAAAGCTTCTGCGCGTTTTGCAGGAGCGCAAAATAGAGCGGGTCGGTAGTGGCGCGGAGATTGAGGTCGACGTGCGTTTGATCGGGGCGACGCACCGCGATTTGCAGGGGCTGGTCGCTGATGGCGAGTTTCGCGAGGATCTATTCTACCGGCTCAATGTGGTTTCGGTGCAGTTGCCGCCGTTGAGAAGCCGCAAGCGCGATATTCCCGTACTCGTCGAGCATTTTCTCGCCCGCTATGCCGAAGAAAATGCCAAGAGCGTCGAAGGAGTTTCGAAAGAGGCGAT
>DQLG01000354.1 GCA_015660315.1 Candidatus Latescibacterota bacterium | reverse complement strand
GGCTTTTTTTGGTTAAAATCATGAACCTGGTCAATTTAGTGGAAGTCGCCGCGGGGTACCGCAAGGGGGAAGCGGCCATAGAGGGCATCGATCTGGCCCTAGCCAAGGGGGATTTCCTTGGGGTGATCGGGCCGAATGGTTGCGGCAAGAGCACGTTAATTCGCACAATTGCTGGTGTGGTGCCGCAATATTCGGGTGAGATACGGATCGGGGGAGAGAATCTTTCGAGGATGAAGCGCCGTGACTTGGCTCGATACATCGCGGTGGTGCCGCAAGAGACCATTCCTTCAATTGCTTTTGAGGTGCGTCAACTGGTTATGATGGGGCGATATCCGCATTTGGGGCGGATGAAGGCACCCGGGATAGAAGACCAAATGTTGGTTGATGTCGCTCTTGAGCAGACGGCGGCGACTCAATTTATTGGTCGCAGGATAGACGAGCTGTCTGGGGGAGAACGGCAACGGGTATTTATCGCTAGGGCTTTGGCGCAAAACCCGCAGGTTTTGTTGCTTGATGAGCCGACAAATCACTTGGATATAAACTATCAAGTCGAGTTATTCGACCTATTATACAAGCTAAACCACGATAGGGGTTTGGCCATCATCTGTGCAACCCACGATCTAAATTACGCGGCTGAATACTGCAAGCGTGTCGCTTTGATGGACAATGGGCGGATTCGGGCGCTCGGTCCGGCGTCCGAGGTATATAATGCCGAAGTTCTCGCGGAAGTCTATGGAGTTGGAATTCGAGTTGAAGCGGGGCAAAGGGTAATACCTTTATCACGGCGTATGGAGGGGGAAAGACGGTGATTGTCAATAATGTGGTAGGATTTATCGGTGTGGCTTTGGGCTTGGTGATGGTCGCGACAGGACAAAGCGATGCCGTGAAATTGATCGATGATCTCGGTGTGGAAGTAGCAATTGCAGGCGGGCCAGAACGCATCGTTTCGCTGGCACCCAGCAATACCGAATTGCTCTATGCTTTGGGCTTGGGCGATAAAGTGGTTGGCGTTACCGAAGTCTGCGATTTCCCAGTAGAGGTGGCCAAGGTCGAAAAGGTCGCCGGATTCAATTCGGTTAATCTAGAAAAAATAGTGGCGGTTAAACCCGATTTAGTGTTAGCGGCGCGGGGCAATGATATCGAAGGGATCCGGTCCTTGCGAGAATTGGGGATTCGCGTTTTCTCCCTAGATATTCAGAGTCTGCAGCAATTATTGCAGGCTGTCGATCGCGTCGGGGCGCTTTGTGGGGTTGAGGCGGAAGCCGCCCGTTTACACGGTGGGCTTGATAAGAGAATACAAAAGGTGGCAGATCGGCTTGCGCAGGCACAAGGTAAACCCAGGGTCTTATGGGGATATTGGAGCGATCCAGTGTATACCGCGGGGCCGGGCACTATGATCGACGATGTAATAACACAGGCCGGCGGATTTAATGTGGCTAGTGTGGCAGAAGGAGCCTGGCCACAAGTCGGTCTTGAGACGATTCTGTCTTGGGCACCAGAAGTCATCGTCACTACCTATCTTCCTACGGGACAAGATTCGTTGGCCACGGAGATTTTGCGGCTGCAAAAGACGGATGGTTGGAAAATGGTTCCCGCGATCAGCGATAGCCGGCTCTATTATATAGAGGCGGATTGGCTGATGCGCCCTGGGCCGCGTTTGGTTAATGCCTATGAACAATTAGCTCGGACTATTCATCCGCAACTTTTTAAGGAGCCATGATCGCCAAGCCAATAGGTAGGGGGTATACCATTTTCGGATTAACGGCGCTATTGGGCGTCGGAATCGTTATGTCACTGGGTATTGGTCCGGTGGAAATAGCCCCGCTGAGAATTGTCGAATTACTCGTGCAAATGGCAGGATGGGGCGAGCCGGCGAATGGAGTAGATGCCGTCATTATCGGGGATATTCGCCTGCCCCGCATACTATTGGCGGTTTTGGTTGGGGCGGCATTGGCGATGAGCGGCACGGTGATGCAGGGGTTTTTTCAAAACCCGATGGCTGATCCTTATATCATCGGTATTTCGTCTGGAGCGGCGCTTGGGGCAACGCTGGCCATTGTTACGGGGTTGGATTTCTGGTTCTTCGGTCTAAGCGGCGTGGGATTATTCGCCTTCGCTGGTGCCTTGGTGGTGACCTTGGCGGTATATGCTATTTCATTGCGTGGGGGGCGTTTACCCTCAACGGTGGTGCTGCTCAGCGGTATCGCCTTGGGTTCGTTGGCCGCGGCGTTAACTTCATATATGATGATTGCCGCCAATGACGGAGCCGACGTGCAGCGCATTCTATTTTGGCTGATGGGCAGTTTGGCCTCTAGGCGTTGGGAGCATGTGCATATGGTTTGGCCGCAAATTGTCGTTGGCGGTCTCTTTCTACAGTTCTACGCCCGCGACCTCGATTTGATTGTTCAAGGGGAAGAGCAGGCCCAATTTCTTGGGGTCGATGTGGAGAGCGTCAAACGGCACTTGCTCGTCGGGGCAACGTTGTTGGCGGCGGGGGCAGTTGCGGTGAGTGGGATTATTGGTTTTGTCGGTTTAATTGTGCCTCATGTTATGCGTCTTTTGGTCGGTCCTAATCACCGAGTCTTATTGCCAAGTGCAATTCTCGGTGGGGCGATTCTGATGGTCGGTGCCGACTTATTGGCGCGCGTGTTAGTTGAACCGGCGGAATTACCTATCGGCATTATAACCTCGCTCTTGGGCGCACCATTTTTCCTCTATCTATTACGTCGTAGGGGGGGAATACACTAGGGGAAAACAGACTCTTGTGTAGAGGTCAATTTAAAATTAATTTTAGTAGTGACTAAAATAAAAAAAAGCTAGACCTAATTATAGTTTTGCACTAGGAGAAATCTACATGCGAATTAGGCTAATATTGGTGCGCTACGCCGGATTGGCAGGGTTGGTCCTGTTGATGGGGTGCGACGCGATGATGACCGAAGTGCCAACGGCCGGTGATGATTTTACCGCCCCATTAGACGGAATGTCCAATGACTTAAATGGCGCCTTTCTCGTTGGGGATGAAAACTTCGAACGGGCATTTACCGTTGCCGAGGGCCTAGGCCCGATTTTCAATAATATTTCATGTGAGGGCTGTCATCCAGGCGATGGGCGTGGCACCCCAGAGATGGGTTTTTTCCGCTTTAGCCGCGGCTCGGATTTAGCGGTTGACATAGGCGGTCCCCAGCATCAGGACAAGGCGATACCTGGTCTCCGGCTGGAGATTATTCCCAATGGCGTCGATTTATCGTTTCGCATGCCGCCGCCAGTTTTTGGGATGGGATTGATTGAGGCGATACCCGTAGAGACGATCCTTGCAAATGCAGACCCCGACGACGATGACGCCAATGGTATTTCTGGCCGTGCCAATTGGGTGATGCCTCCGGATTTCGTTCCTGTGCATCATGTCGGAGGGGGCGATCAACTGCAATTAGGGCGTTTTTCGCGCAAGGCACAGGTCACATCCCTTATTGAGCAAGTCGCGGCGGCCTATCAGCAGGATATGGGCATTACCAACGATTTTATTCCCGTCGAAAACCATCACCCACAAGTTGCTGGAGGGGTCGCGCTTGGTGACGAAGTGGGCGATCCAGAGATTCCAGCTTCCACGGTATTGCTAACAGCCCTCTATGTTCGTCTGCTTAAACCGCCGGCAAGGGGAAATGAAACCGCTGAAGTATTGCGTGGAGAGCAACTATTTGACGAAATCGGTTGTGCCAGTTGCCATGTGCCGATGATGCGTACGGGGACCAGTGGGATTCCCGAGTTGAGCGAAGTGGATGCGCATTTATATTCTGATTTGCTACTGCACGATATGGGACCTGGTTTGGCCGATAATAGGCCGGACGGCGATGCTGATGGTAGCGAGTGGCGGACCCCGCCACTGTGGGGGACCCGCCTGGTTGGGGATTTTCTCAATGGCGAAGAGTTCTATTTGCACGATGGCCGGGCGCGATCGGTGAGTGAGGCTATTGGCGAACATGGGGGCGAGGCGCAAGGCTCTAGTGATGCCTATACGGGCCTATCGACCGATGATCGTCAAGCTCTTATTGCCTTTGTGGAGTCGCTTTAATGGATCGACGACAAGCACTTTGCAGTGTCGGTGTTGGTTTACTCGGGCTCTCTGGTTGTGCGCGTTTGCCGACATTTCAAGCGGCATTGACACAGGGGGGCTTCGAACTGAAAAGGTCGGACATTGACGAGGCGTTATTGGCGGAAGGGGGGGTGCGTGTGCGGGCGGTCGAATTATCAGAAGATATTGCGTTAATGCAACACGATGACGGGATCTTGCAAGCCCTGGGCATGACCTGCAGTCATTTGGGGTGTCAAGTGCGGCCGGGGGGCGGGTTTTTGGTTTGCCCATGTCATGGTTCGACTTTTGACCTTCGGGGGGAAGTGGTACGCGGTCCGGCTCAAAGAGCATTAAATCGATATATAGTAACTGAAAAAGATGGGCGTGTAACTATTTATGCGTCAACTAGATAGAGAGGAAAGTTAATGCGCGGATTTAATGTGCTAACTCGATACTGCGCTTTCGCGCTTATTCTGTCTTTTCAATTCGTCAACGCCGACGAAAGACCCTTGGTTGATGGCGGGATTGGCGATAAGCCCTTTATGACTGGGGAAAAGGGTAAGACTCGGATTGGCGGGTATTCCGAAGTCCATTTCCGCTATGGGCGATCAGATGGTGCGACAGAGGAGTTGGGTTTTGAGGCCAAGCGATTCAACCTGTTTTCCTATACTCGGGTTGCCGATCGTCTGCAGGTTGTATCAGAACTCGAG
>DQLG01000391.1 GCA_015660315.1 Candidatus Latescibacterota bacterium | reverse complement strand
TATCAGAATAACAATGCCGATTACAATTGGTTGCAGGTCGGTGTGCGCGGTGTACAGAGCAATGTCGACGGGATCGGTACGCGAGTGCAGTTGTTTGCTGACGGGCGGACGTTGATGCGCGATGTCAATGGCACGGCGGGAATGTCGCAGAGCAGCCGCGTATTGCACTTCGGGCTGGGGCGGTCGCAGCACGTGGATTCGCTATGGGTGCGCTGGCCGAATGGGCAGATGGATCGTTTTCTCGACCTGCCCGCCAATAGTCGGTTAGAGGTGGTGGAGGGTGAGGGTGCGGTCACGGTAGTGGCCGAGGCGGAAGGCGGTTTGCCGACGGCCTTTGTATTGGAGGCGAACTTTCCCAATCCTTTTAACGCCGAGACGAGGATCCGCTATGGGATTGAGGTGCGTGGAGTGGTGGTGATGGCCGTGTATAATACCTTGGGGCAGCGCGTGCGAGTTTTATTCGATGCGGAGCAGGAGGCTGGGCGATACAAAGCGGAGTGGGATGCACGAGACGACGGAGGACGCGCGGTGGGCAGTGGAGTTTATTTTTATCGCTTGCAGAGTGGCGGTAGAGTGTTGACGCAGTCGATGGTACTATTGCGGTAGCGGGTGGTGGAGGTTCGAACGGTCATTGCGCGCCGCGGGCATTTTTTTATGCGCGCAGCCATTTTTTGTGCTCGTTGACACTAGCTCGGAATTAATAAAATTAGGTATGGCGCGGTTTAAAATCCACCGATGACGGAGACCCGATGTACGTCGCCGAGGTCGGAGAAAGAAGAGTAGGCGTAGTCGACGGTATAGCGATCGATGGCCAAACCTGCTCCGGCGGTTACGCCCAGAGGGTCCTCGCCGCTGACACCGGTCTGCCGAGTGCTATAACCGGGGCGGATGTAGAGGCCACCGGCGACCTTGATTTCGAGGCCGAAGGATAGATAGGGGTCGTTGTCGTTGGGCAGGTTGAAATCGGCCAATAGCAACATGGGTACAGGCATATGCGCGGGGCGGTGCGCTAACCCAAGGCGGATATGCACGGGCAATGAGTCTTTGAAGTTGCCGGCGAAACCTGCGCGCACAAAACCGATGTTGGTGAGCGAAGCGCCGAGACTCATGCCCTGGATCGGACCGCGAGCGAGCAGGCCGAGATCGACGAGATAGGCGTCGGAGGAGAATTCATCAATGCTCGAATAGACGGCTTTGAGGTTGGCACCGACGGCCAACCAGTCTGGTCCGAGCCGCTGGGCTATCGAAACATAGGTAGCCAGGTCGGCTGCGCCGAAGGTGCCCAGGGCACGGCCCTCCTCGTCAGTGCGCTGCAGATCGCCGTAGGAGACGTAATTGGCGCTGATGGCGATCACCCGGTGCTCCTTGGGAAAGGCGACGGAAACGAAACCGGCCTGAGAATCGACGAGGTAACTGTTGAGCGAGAGCGCAGCAGTGCGCCGTTTGACTCCGAACAAGCCGGCGGGGTTCCAGGCCGTGGCCTCTACGTCGCCGGTGACGGCCGCATAGGCCCCACCGAGGGCGGTGGAACGTGCACCGACGCCGACTTTAAGAAAATTGAAGCCCGTGGTGCCGGCATTGGAGTTGATCGCAGTGGCGGGCTGCCATGCCGAGAGTAGCAGGCAGGCGGCGAGGGCGCAGTATCTCATAGTGTAGTATCTCCGGTAGTCATTCTATTGCACGCGCTCATACTAAGCCGTATACACGTTTCAAGCTGTGGTGCGTTCCAGGGCGTAGGCCATACGCAGCAGTTTGGCCTCTTCGAGCGGTGGGGCCAAAAGCTGAACGCCGATGGGCAGGCCGTCCGCGCCATTGGCGTAGGGGACCGATATGCCCGGAATGCCGGCGAGGTTGACCGAAGCGGTGTAAATGTCGTTGAGGTACATCTGCAGGGGGTCGTCGGTTTGCTCCCCGAGGCGGAAGGCGGTGGTCGGCGCGACCGGCGAGAGAAGTATGTCGCAGGCCGTGAAGGCCTTTTCGAAATCCTGGCGGATGAGAGTGCGCACCTGCTGTGCCTTGCGATAATAGGCGTCGTAGTAGCCGGCGCTTAATGCGTAGGTGCCAAGCATGATGCGGCGTTTGACTTCTTCGCCGAACCCCTCGCTACGGGTTCGCAGATACATTTCCTGTAGATTCAAATCGCCCTCGGCGCGGTGTCCGTATTTGACGCCGTCGTAGCGTGTGAGGTTGGCCGAGGCTTCGCCCATGGCGATAAGGTAATAGGTGCCGATGCAGTATTCGGGATGACCGGCGACGGGCAGTTGCACATCGACGAGTTCAGCGCCGGCGTCTGCCAACGTGGCGGCGGCGCTTTGTGCGGCGGTCGCTACTTCAGCATCGAGCCCGGCGGGGAAATGCTCTTGTGCCAGGCCGACTTTCAATCCTTTGATGCCGTCCTTGAACTCGGCGAGATAATTGGCTACCGGCGCGTCGATAGAAGTCGAGTCGCGCGGGTCGTGACCGGCGATCGCTTGCAGTAGTAGGGCGGTGTCCTCGACGTCCTTGCTTATGGGGCCGATCTGGTCGAGTGACGAAGCGTAAGCGACCAAACCGTAGCGCGAGACACGGCCATAGGTCGGCTTGAGCCCTACTACGCCGCAGTATCCGGCGGGTTGGCGTACAGAACCGCCGGTATCGGTGCCAAGGGCGAGAATGGTCTCGTCGGCGGCGACGGCAGCGGCCGAACCACCGCTGGAACCGCCAGGCACGCGCTCGGGGTCACGGGGGTTCAGAGTGGGGCCGAAATAGGAGTTTTCGCACGACGAGCCCATGGCGAACTCGTCCATATTGGTTTTGCCGATGATTATGGCGTCGGCTGCACGTAGTTGGGCGACAACGGTGGCGTCGTAGGGGGCGATATAGTGTTCGAGTATTTTCGAGCCGCAAGTAGTGCGGCCTCCCCGGACACAGAGCACGTCTTTGAGAGCAAGGGGGATCCCGGCTAAAGGGCCTAAGGGCTCGTTTTTCGCGCGGCGGCGGTCGATCTCATCCGCGTGTGTTAGGGCGCCTTCGGCGTCAATGCTGATAAAGGCGTTGATCTGGCCATCGACGGCGCTGATGCGGTCGAGCGTGGCCTGCACCAATTCGCGCGCCGTGATTTCCCTCTGTTGCAGCCGGGTTATGAGTTCGTGAGCAGTGGCTTGGTTTAGCGCCATAGGTCAGGAAGCGGATTGCTCCTTGTTTTTGGACTGCGACACGGCCTGGGTCGGTGCCTGGGTCGGTGCCTGGGTCGGTGCCTGGGTCGGCGGTGGGGGATTGATGTCGATTTCTTCCTGCACGTCGCGCATAGCGGTACGGAATTCGCGAATGCCCTTGCCTAGCCCCTGCGCCATCTCGGGGATGCGCTTGGCGCCGAAGATGAGCAGAATGATGACGAAGATGATGAGTATTTCCCAATGGCCCATGCCAAACATGCTTCTATCTCCTGGAAAGGATCATCAATAACTGTAGCGGTAGTAATACCAGCCGACGAATATGCCCAATAGCGTGACGAGGTTGAAGCGCAACGCCAGTTCAAACGAAAAAGACAGGATAATGAGGTTGAACATATGCGGGCCGATCGAATATGTCACGTACTGCAAGAGAGCCCGTTCGACGATCGTATCGGTACCGGCAACGAAAGTGAGAATTACACGCAGCGCCTCGCCGATTATATTGGCGCCGAGCATGCTCGTGAACAGGATGAGGACCAGGTGGCCTACGGGTTTGTCGCGCAGCATCAAGGATCAGGCGTGCTGTGTGACTTCGTTGCTGAACATCCGGAAGATCCAGCGGTAGAACCCTGAGAAAATATAGATGAGGGCCATTGGAAAAAAGAAGATGCTGTCGTATATGGTCAGCCCGACCGTAGTGACGGAATATATTTGTTTGAAGCGGTCGCTGAACGAGGTGCCGCGAAAGTTGGGTATGGGGTCGTAGTCGAGGCGACTCACCATCAGAAATCCGAGCAACACTACCAATAATGCGGCCAACGGAGTGGCGTGTGGACTCTGCCAGGCGTTGACGAAGACCACGTACTGGGTGAGGCATATCGCCGCAGTGGGGATCGGCAAGCCCATATAAAATTCGCCGCGCTCGTCTTCGAGACTGAGTGTATTGAAACGGGCCAGGCGGATCGCGCCGCAGAGCAGAAAGACGAAGACCAGTCCCATACCCCAGTCGGTGTGCAAATGAGCTTGATAGATGAGCACGGTGGGAACGATGCCGAAAGTGCAGACATCGACGATCGAGTCGAATTGGATCCCGAACTGCGAGTCATTGCCCATTCTGCGAGCTAACTTGCCGTCCATCTTGTCGAGTACCGCGCCGAGGAAAATTAGCCAGGCCGCTGGTACGTAGTTACCCTGAAATACGTAGTGCAGTGCCAAGAAACCGCAAAAGAGGTTGCCGACTGTGAACGCATTGGGTATAAACCGCATCATATATTTAGTATGACTCCAACTCGTTAGCGTCGCATTCGATGCCGCGGCCGCTTCTCGATGAGTAAATCCAATTTGTAATGCTCGTTGTGACGCACGACATCGAGTGTTGCTACTTCGCCGACTCGAAGGCCGCGGAGTATGTCGATGGCTTCGTCCGTGTCCTGAATCTTTTCGCCACCGATGGCGGTGATCACATCGCCGCTTTCTAAGCCTGCGAGTTCGGCCGGGCTGTCGATGGCTATTTTGACGACTAAAACCCCTTCGATCGAATCGAGTGCCAGATATTCGGCCAATGGCGGAGTAATATCCTGCAAGGCCATGATACCAGTCCAAGACCGCCGAACCTGGCCGTGCAGGCGAATCTCATCAAGAAAACTCCGGGCGGTATTGATCGGAATGGCAAAGCCGATGCCGATCGAACCGATCGTATAGTCGCCGCCGGTATAGATAAAACTGTTGATCCCGATGACTTCACCGTCGGCGTTGACTAAAGGGCCACCGCTATTGCCGGGGTTGATGGCGGCATCCGTTTGGATCATGTCCCGATAGTAGTAATCGCCATGCGGTTCGGGAATATCGCGATCTAGGGCGCTGACTACGCCGATACTGACTGTTGGACCCAAGTCGAAAGGGTTCCCAACGGCAAGGGCCCATTCACCTACCAAAATATCGTCCGAATTCCCTAGCGGCGCAACCGGAATATCGGCCTCGTCGACCTTGAGCACGGCCAGATCGAAATTGATATCGGATGCCACATAGCGCGCTTCGAAGGTGCGGCCGTCGGGTTCAGGCAGTGAGACCGTAATGCGTTGTAGGCTGTGTGGGTCGCCAATAACGTGGCTATTTGTAAGGATATAGCCTTTGTTGTCGACGACGAAACCGGAGCCGGTGGAGACTCTGTTGCGATCTTGGGGGACGACATGATAGAAGGGTGAAAAAAAGTTCCAAAAAGGGTCAGCGCGAAACTGATATAACTGAGATACGCGCTCGCGGTAACGCACGTGTAAGCTGACGACCGAAGGTTGTACCCGTTCTACGGCTTCAACCACGGCCGTTCGGCGTGAATTACTAATAGAATCGGCATGGCTATTGGAGGCGGTGAATAGGCTTAATAGTGCGAGAATGTAGATCTTGTGCAATGTGTACATCCCTGTATTTATTTATTCCTAACAATAAATAAATACAGGGGTATATGCAAGAAAAAGCACGGCTATTTTTTGGGGCCGTAGGCCACCCAGAGTAAGCTTAAGCCCAATGCAGGTGCGGTGGCTCCGGCGGCGGCGCGGTCTTGGCTAGCGAGCAGTTTGCGAATGGCGTCAGGGGGGAGATGGCTGCGGCCGACTTCAACCATAGTACCCACAAGAATTCGCACCATATGGCGCAAAAAGCGGTTGGCTTCGATTTCAAAAACGAGTTCGCTGCCCTGTTGGGACCAATTCGCCGCAAAAACCTGACAGTTAAAGCGCTCGGGCACGGGATCTTGTTTGCAAAAGGCACCAAAATGGTGTTCGCCGGGTAGAAAAGCAGTGGCTTCAACCATTAGTGGCAGAGAAAGCTCCGGGTAGTAAGTCCAGACTTGAGGGCGATTTAAAGCTGCTTTCCCCTGATGTATGCGATAGCGGTAGCGTTTGCGCTTGGCATTATAGCGGGCATGGAAGTCGGGAGGGGCTTCTTCAATGTGGCGTATGGCAATATCGGGTGGCAAAATACCGTTGAGTCCGCGCAATAGGCGTTCGATTGGCAGAGTGGATTTCGTTTGGAAATGAGCGACTTGGCCTAAGGCATGTGTTCCGGCATCAGTGCGTCCCGAGCCAATGGGGCGAATCGCCTCTTTGACCAGGATTTGCAAGGCGCGTTCAAGCTCACCTTGGATCGTGCGCCCATTTTCTTGGCTTTGCCAGCCGACAAAATGGCTGCCGTCGTATTCGAGTAGAAGGCGAAGGGTGCGCATGGTTTATCGCAGGTAGAGCATTAGCCCGATAAGGCCCAAGGCCGTCAAGGCCGCCAAGCCATCGGCGCGGGCTAGGCGCAACACGTGGTAGTGGGTGCGTTGGGCGCCGCCCTGATAGCAGCGGCTCTCCATAGCTAGGGCCAGTCGGTCGGCGCGGTCGAAAGCGGATACAAAGAGCGGAGCGAGCAGGGGGACGAGGTTTTTGATCCGACGCAGGGGGTTGCCCCCAAAGTCCGCGCCTCGGGCCAATTGTGCCTTGCGTAGGCGTTCGGCCTCGTCGACGAGGACGGGAATAAAACGCAGGGCGATGGAGATCATCATCGCCAGGTCCCCCGCGGGGAAGCCGAAGCGTTGCAAGGGTCTAAAGAGACGCTCTAACCCGCCGGTCAATTGCATTGGCGAAGTGGTGAGGGTCAATAGCGAGGCGGCGACGATTACCGCGGCTAACCGCACAGCGAAGAAGGCGCCCAGGTGCAGGCCTTCGCTGGTGACTGCGTGTTCGGAAAGCGGCAGGAGGAAGACCGCGCGACCTGGCGTCAGCAGGGAGTGCAGGCCGAAGGTAAAGGTGAATAACCAGATAAAGGGTTTGAGATTGCGCAAGACCAGGCGATAGGACAGGCGTGTAAGGGCGATGGCGAAGAGCAGGAAGGCGGCAAAGATTAACAGGGGGACGAAGCTGCGCGCCGACAGTGCTACGATCATCAGCGAGAGCGAGGCGATGAGCTTGGTGCGCGGATCGAGGCGGTGGATCGGTGAGTCGAGCGCGACGTAGCGGCCGAGCGTGATGTCCTGCAGAAAGGCCAAGCTTAGGGCAGGAAGCGGTCGGTAAAGGCGGCTATGGGGTCGACGGCGTCCTTGGCGATCAGATCGGCGGAGACCATTTGCTGTAAAAGATTCTGCCAGCGCGCGGCGGTCATGCTGCCGAGGCCGTTTTGTCGGGCGGTTTCGTCGAGGATCAGCGCTTTGGATTCGGTGGCGCCGTAGACGAGGATATCCATGCCCATATCGGGGTTGAGCGAGTTGATGTGGCGATTCGTTTCGCTTGGGTCGGCTAGGTATTGCGCCCAGCCTTTGACGCTGGCGCGGACGACGGCCTCGACGAGTTCGGTTTTGGTGGAGATGGTCTCTTCAGTGGCGATCAGCACGCTGGCATAGGGATTGAAACCGATGTCGGCGACGAGCAAGGATAGGGGGTCGCCGCCTTTGGATTTGGCGATGAAGGGTTCGCTGAAGATATAGCCTTGCTGGGCGAAGTTGTCATCCATCAGGAACTGGGTGACATTGCCGGGATAGGGGACTATGTTGACGCCTGTCAGCGGATATTTCCATCGTAGATAGTGCGAGAAGGCCGGGCGTTGCGACATGGCTAGGGTGATATGTTCGATGTTGGCGATGTCCTTGATCCCTGATTTTTCATGTACCATGATGCAGCGCGGATTGATCTGGTAGGGAGCCATCAAGGCGACCACGGGCACTTGTTGCGCGCGTGCGTAGAGCACGTCGTCGGCATTGGTGACGCCGAAGGCCACGGCGTCGGTGGCTACGCGTTGGATGATGGGGGCGTTGGGGCCGCCGCCGAGTATTTCTACTTCGACGCCGTGCTCTTTGTAATAACCGTGGATCTGGGCGGCATAGAAGCCGCCGTGCTCGGCTTCGGGAAACCAGTTTAGGGCGAGTTGCACCTTGGGCAGGGCATTGGGGTTCGCTTGCGTTTGTTCTTTTTCGGAGGCGCAAGCGATGAAGAGCAGCAGGCTCGCTAAGATTGTGATTTTAATGGTCATGATTATGAGCTGTCCGTTTTGAAGGTGGTGCCGCATTTTCTCTGGTACTGGTTCGGTTTAAAGCTGGCTTCGGATACTCCCGATTATCTCCTGCAGAACGTCATCGGGGGCGCTGATCGTCCCATCATAAGGGTAGAACATACGGCCCCAATTCTCATCGACAAACTCAAAACTGTTGACGGTCCTCGGAGAACTGTATCTGGGCAGTATATGCACATACAGGTGGCGGGCTTTGTTTTGTACAATTGGCGTAGTTGAATCGCTCGACTTTGTATGGGCCGATTAAAGTTTTTTAGACCTTTGTCGCGACGTTAAAAAACTCGGCCCGCTCCTCGTCTGTAGTTTCTAAAAAGTCTATGTCACTGTCTCTTTGGGCCCATCGATAGACGCTGCCGAGAATAATGGGGGTTGTGCAGGCACAGTTCCCAATGCTCAGAATCTGTCATTTTAAATTCCTCGAAACTCATTGTGTTATAGAGTGTGAAGAATGATCGAAGACAGTGGATAGGGCGTCGCCCACAGCGCTTTCCGCCGATCGTGTTAGCACCGCCTCACTCCAGCGTCCCCGTCCAGCGCTTGAGCATAAAGTTGCTCAATGTGCCCACCAAGGTAAAGATGCCGAGGCCCAATAGCGTGCAAAACAGAATACAGGCGAAGAGATAGTCGGTCTGGATCTTCTGGGAGGAGTTAATGATGATATAGCCCAGGCCGTAGTTTTCGGTGCCATAGCCGGCGAAAAATTCGCCGACGATCGCGCCAATCACCGATAGGCCGCTGGAAATCCGGGCGCCGGTCAACATATGCGGCACGGCCCCGGGCACGCGGAGTTTGAACAATATCTGCCAGCGACTGGCATTATTGAGCGCAAAGAGGTCCAAGAGGTTGGGGTCGACGCGGGTCAGGCCGGTGGTGGTATTGGCGATGACCGGAAAGAGCGAAATTATGAAGGAGACGGCGACCACGCCCTTCAGACCATAACCGATCCACAGCACGATCAATGGTGCGACGGCGACGATGGGCACGGTCTGCAGAAAAATCGCGTAGGGGTAGAGGCTACGTTCTATTATGCGCGATTGCGAAAAGATCAGTGAGACGAGAAAACCAAAGGTAAAGCTGAGTGTGAAGCCCAATAGTGCGCCGGTGGCGGTGAGTGCCGTGGCCGATAACAGACGCGGTAAGTTGACGCCGACGGCGCTGGCCACTTGCAAGGGGCCGGGCAGCATGAAGGGCTTGATCTCAAAGAGCACGACGGCTCCGTGCCAAGTGCAGAGCACGAGAGCGAAGAATAACAAAGGGGGCAGAGCGTTGATGGTGAGTTTGCGCAACTTTTCCATCAGGCGCCGGCCTCGCCGAGTTGGTGCGAGATCGTTTCAGCTAGCAGTACAAACTCGGGCGTTGAGCGCAGGTTGGGATCGCGCGGATGGTCGAAAGGGATCGCTATATCGGCGATTAGTTGGCCCGGTCGTGCGCTCATGACCAGGACCCGCTGGCTCAAGAAGACGGCCTCGTAGACGTTGTGGGTAATAAAAAGACCGGTCCAACGGTCTTCCTGCCAAAGCCGCAACAGCTCCTCGTTGAGCCGCTGGCGGGTGATCTCGTCGAGTGCACCGAAGGGTTCATCGAGCAGCAAGAGCTCGGGACTGGTGGCTAGGGCGCGGGCAATCGAGGCGCGCATGCGCATGCCGCCGGAAAGTTGCGCCGGGTAGGCGTCGGCGAATTCGGCGAGGCCTACCATGTCGATGACTTGCGCGACTCGATCGGCATCAGTTTGCTCGCGCAATTCGAGCGGTAGGCCGACATTGCGCGCGACTGAGCGCCAAGGCAGCAGGGTCGCGTCTTGGAAGATAAAGGCCAGATCGAGTTGCTCGCGCCGGGCATCCTTTGGTGTGCGCCCGTCGACGGTGAGGGTTCCGCCGGTGGGTTCGTCGAGGCCGGCGACCAAGCGTAAGAACGTGGATTTGCCGCAACCCGAGGGACCGACGATGGAGACGAATTGACCGCGCTCAATACTCAAATTCACGCCGCGTAATGCTTCGACGCCGGAGGAGAAGCGCTTGTCGATATCACGCGCTATAACTAAGTCCGCCGTCATTTAGCCTCGTGGATGATAGGTCTTATGGACCTCTTTGAGTTGGCTGCGGTCGAGGTGGGTGTAGATCTGGGTGGTGGAAATATCGGCGTGGCCCAGCAGCTTTTGCACTTCGCGCAGGTTGGCACCGCCTGCTAATAGATGTGTCGCGAAGGAATGGCGTAGCGTGTGTGGGCTGATTTCTTTTTCGCTGCTGGTTTTGTCGCCAGCTGATTTGATGATTTTCCAAATGCTCATCCTGGAGAGCGCGCCGCCCTGGATATTGAGGAAGATGTGATCGTCCGAATCGGGGCGCGCGAGATGGGGCCGGCCCTGTTTTAGATAGCGGATAAGCGCGCGAATGGCCTGGGGGCCGATGGGAACTAGGCGCTGACTCGGCCCGCGGCCGG
>DQLG01000717.1 GCA_015660315.1 Candidatus Latescibacterota bacterium | reverse complement strand
GGCCTTAAGCATCGCCGACGTGCCCTCGGCGATCACCTCACCGCACGTTACCCCCGGCCGAATCACGGCAAAAGCCGTGCTCATACCCAGATCGGCCACCCGCGCCGCCTCGCGCATCCCCGCCAAATCGCGCTCGTCCTTGGTGCGCCGTAACGCCCTTGCGATATCGTCAACCTCGACGGCGGTGCCGGCAACGCCCTTGCCAATGGCCTCTGCCAACCCGGCATTGTCGGTAATAACTTTCTTATAGCCAACTTTCGCCAAACGTTCAATCAATTGCTCGACGGGCGGCGAATCCCCTTTTTCGTTGGTCACGACCTCGCAGTTTTCCAGCATATCGCGGCAGGCGTTAGAGATCCAAATCCCTGGGAAGACCACCGTTTCGCTCGCAGCGAAAACCACGGCAGCGCAATTCGGTCGAGAAATAACCGTGCTCGGATCAGGGTGATCGAGCAGATAGAGCTGATTCGGCCGATCTCCGCTGATAAAGGCGTCCGCCCCGCGTTCGGCTAAGGCGGCAAAAAGACGTTCACTGCGACTCGGCATGACATTTCCTCATAGATATAGATAGGTGGACTTTGCTGCGGACGCACAAAATGGTAAATTATCCGCCCTTGCGAGGCAAACCGTCAACTAGGAGAACAAGGACCGTGAACGAAGAAGAAATCTACGAATTCGATCTCAATGGCTATATCATCCTCCGCAACCTCATTCCCCCCGCCGATGTCGCCCGCATGAACGAGATTCTCGACCAGGACCAGGCCGGCGATTTCCCGCACAGCTTCCAGTTTCTCAAGCTCGACCCCATGTTTATGGACTTGATGGCCCACCCGCGCACGCTCAAGGTTATGCGCACCATCATCGGCGACTGGCTACGCCTCGACCACAGCTACGGGCTGCAGATGACCAACCAGACCGAGGTCCGCGAAAATTTGCACGGCGGACTGCGCACCGACCAGGGCGAGCACCAGTACCAATGGGCCTTCAATCAGATGTGGAACGGCCTTATCGTCATTATGTACGCCCTCGAAGACATCAACCCCGGCGACGGCGGGCTGATCTGCGTACCCGGCAGCCACAAGTCAAACCTCAACACCTACAAACCGTCCGTCGACTCGCATCTCGTCGCCAACCCTTCGTTCAAGGCCGGCGATATGCTGATCTTCACCGAAGCGCTGGTACACGGTACGATCCGTTGGAAGAGTACCAAGCGACGCCGGGCCTTGCTCTACAAATACTCACCCGGCTATTCAACCTGGGGCAAGTCCGCACAGCTCGACCAGTATCTCGACTTGGCGCAAAACGACCTACAACGCGATCTCTTGCGCCCGCCCTATGTCGGACAGCGCACCCCACTCGATTTTCCGGAGGCCTAAGATTTATGAGCGATAAACTCGCGCGCGGCATTTGGCCCGCCCTGGTAACCCCCTTCACCGACGACGGCTCGGCCCTTGCTCCCGAGCGCGTCGCGCCACTAATCGGCCACTTGCTCGAACAGGGCTCGAAAGGCTTCTTCGTCTGCGGCGGCACCGGCGAGGGCATCGCCATGAGCGTATCAGAGCGCAAAGCGATGGCCGAAGCGACCATCGCCGCGGTGTCCGGCCAAGTGCCGTTGATCTTGCAGGTTGGCGCCACCGCCACCGACAACGCCGTCGAACTAGCCAAACACGCCGCACAGGCCGGTGCCGATGCCGTCGCATCCGTCGCCCCTGTCGATCGACCCAACGATCTCGAAGCCGCTGTCGCCCACTACACCGCCATCGGCGCGGCCAGCGATCTACCCTTCTATATTTACTGGCTCGCCGCCAGCGCCGAACAGGGCATTACCGCCGAGCGCTTCCTTGAGGCGATGGAGGCCGTACCAAACTTCAGTGGCCTCAAATTTACCGACAGCAACTTCTACCTCTTCCAACGCCTAGTCAACCTTGCCGGCGATCGCCTCAATATAATTTCTGGCCCCGACGAAATCTGCCTCGGCGGCATGGTCGCCGGCAGCGATGCCGCCATCGGCTCGACCTACAATATCATGCCCAAGATCTATGTCGAGATGCGGCAGTGTTTTGAAGATGGCGGGATTCGCCAGGCGATGGCCCTGCAAGATCGCGCCAACCAAGTCATCGCCACCCTGTTTCGCTTTGGTATCCTCGGCGGTATCAAGGCGCTATTGTCGATGCGAGGGCTGCCCGTCGGCCCACCGCGCCCACCGCACACCCCGCTCGACGAAACGGCACAGGCGGGGTTGCAAGAAGCTTTGAACAAGCTTGCTTTCGCGGTGGAATAAGCGACTGCGCGGTAAATTCACACCCGCAATAAATAGCAAAAAGACCAGCGGTGAGTCGAGTTTTGTTGGCGATAATTTTGTCATGACGGTAACGCTTTAAAAGGGTGAAGCGAGTGTCGCAGTAATTGCACTCTCTTCACCCTTTTGAATTATTTGCGGAAAGTATAGCTCAACCCAACAGCGACGGCTTCCTTGACCTGGGCCTTCGGCCCAGCGGTTGCGTCGTCGATGATTTGCAGGTTGCAGTTAATATTAAAGTATTTTCCCGCCTTGACCGTGATGATATTGTCAAAGTTAATCGACGTATCACCCAGCTCTTTCAGCGGCCCGAAGATGCCTAAATTTGAAGTCAGCAAGGTATTCTCACTCAACTACCACACCGCACCTACCGCCGCTTCAAAACCGCCGTATGGGTAGCCACTGGCGAACTGGCTTTTAAACGTTGCGCCAAAATAGGGGTTGATCATCGTGCCGAGCTTGTACGTCAACACCGTCTCCAAGTCGATCTTGTCGTCGGTCTTGCGCACGCCCTGGTCGCCCAGCCTCGTCTGGCCGAAGGCGAACTTATACGTATTGTTCCAAGATATTTTCTCCGTCTCGCGCACCGAATTCCCGTTGACATTCAACGTCCAGTTTAGCGCTTCCTCACCGCCTTGCGCCCAGTCTTTGAGCGCGACCTGACTGCAGTTGACGCCACCGGCCAATTGGTGCTACCAGGACGAGCCGGATTCCTGCGCTTGCGCGGGCACAACCGTCATTGCCAACACCGCAGCGGCAAATATCCCCTTAAACATGCGATCTCCTCTTAAAATTGTTTAAAACTTTGTTTTACCTCAAAGGTGCAAAAATAGCAGCTACGCCGAAATGTCGGAAGCCCTTGCGAACAATTGACGGCTTATCTGGGGCAATCTACATTGAAGCGACTGAGGACAATTTCACAATGAATTTAGAATCTATCGTTATACCCGACGGCGAAATCCTCTACGACCTCTACTACCTGAGCGAAACCGAAGCCGATAAATATCTGCGCATACTGCAAAATGATATGCAATGGGAACAACACCAGATAATGATCTTCGGCCGACAATTGCCCGTTCCGCGTCTATCGGCCTGGCACGGAGATCCTGACGCGCGCTATACTTATTCGGGCTTAGCACTTGAACCGCACCCCTGGACCGCGCCGTTGCGACAACTCAAAACTCGCCTCGAAAAAAATGTCCAAACACATTTTAACAGCGTCCTGCTCAATCGTTATCGTGACGGCCAAGACAGCATGGGCTGGCACAGCGACGACGAAGGCGAATTGGGCGAACAGCCGACCATCGCCTCGCTGAGTCTAGGAGGCACCCGCCGCTTCCTGCTCAAACACAAATACCGCAAGGAACTGGCGCCGGTCGAACTCGCCTTGGACCACGGGTCCTTGCTGATCATGCGCGGCCAAACACAAATGTACTGGAAACACCAGATCCCCAAAACCAAACGCCCCGTCGACGCCCGAATCAATCTGACCTTTCGCCGCATTGTCAAGCAAGGAGCCTCGCCATGCCCATAAACTTAGCCCTTATAGGCTGCGGCCAGATTGCCTCGGCCCATATCAAGGCCGCCAACACATTGGCCAATACCGAGTTGCTCTTCGCCATAGATTCCGATCTCGAACGCGCACGGCAAACAGCCATAGACCATAACATCCCACATTATTCGACCGACTACGCACAAGCCCTCGCCAGCCCAGAGGTAGACGCGGTGCTACTCTGCCTGCCGCACGACCTGCACCATCCCTTTGCACTGCAAGCCGCGGCCGCCGGCAAACATGCCCTGGTCGAAAAACCGATGGCCCTCGATGCAACAGAAGCGCAAGAGATGGCAACAGCCGCCGCCGCCGCCGCCGTACAGCTTTCCATCGGCCAGTCCTCGCGCTGTATTCCCGCTTACCAGCAAACCAAAATGCTATTGGCACAAAACGCCATCGGCCCGCTGCTCAATATCATCCACCAGCGCACCTTTTGGATCGACCAGCTTTCTACAGACTGGCGCCGCGATCAATCGGCCTGCGGCGACCTTTACCTGCCCCGCTTCGGCAGTCACGACATCGACGCCCTGCTCTGGCAAGCCGATGACACGCCAAAGCGCGTCTGGGGTTCAGTCCGCGCCACCAGCGACGTATCGCAAGGCGACAGCGACGGCTTTATCGGCCTCGAACTGGCCAGCGGCGCACTCGCCTCGCTCGCCTACTCGACCCGTTGCAAAAGAAACCGCACCGAAACCCTCTTCATCGGCGAAACCGGCCAACTCGTACTCACCCGCAACGCTGTCGAACTCAACGGCAACCCCGTCGAGATCGACAGCGGCGAAGAAGCCTTCACCCGCCAACTCCGCCTCTTCGCCGAAGCCCTGCTAGAAAACCGCGAAGTCCCCGTCTCCGGCCGCGAAGTGCTCAAGGTAATGCGCACCTTGGACCTTGTGAAAAAAGCGAGTGAAACCGGGCAAACCCAGCATTTTTAAGGGCTATCGCAAATAGACATGGGACCAACGCAAAAATCAAACGCTAGGACTGGTGATTTTTATAACTATAGCCTTCCCATCCCAACCAGAGACTTAGTTAATTTTCCACTGAACCAGAGGCTTTGATATATTCTCCTTTCCTTTCTTTAACCAACCAAAGGACTTAGATTATTCCCCTACAATAGCACTAGAAAATTCACTAAACACCGCAACATCACGAGGTCCTTCTGGGGGTTTTCCCAGAGCGGATTTCGACAGTCCTATTTTACAGGATTGTAAAATAGGACTGTCGCCTCGGAGCCCGCCAGGGATGGCGGGCGAGAATGAGCGACGGGTAAACCCCCAGAAGGACCGTCCACCTCCCATGCACTTCTTCCGACAATTCCACAACCTAGTACGCGACCACCGTCACCTAATCCTACTATCCACCTGCTGCGGCCTACTCTTCGCCGCCGCCAACCTCCTGCCCCCGCTGATCATCCGCCGCCTGATCCAATGGCTTACCGAAGGCGGCGGCAGCACGGCGGGCTTGCTCGAACTGACCGGCGCGCTCTTCGTCATCTACCTCATCCGCGGCCTGGCCCGTTACGGTTATGGTCGCTTCTCGCATATCGCCGCCTACCGCGTTATGCACCGACTGATGGTCCGCGTCTATTCGCATATGCAAGGACTGCCGCACCGCTTCTTCCACAAAGAGCGTACAGGCAATCTCATCACTCGCGCCGTCAACGACGTCGAAGCGGTCGAGGATTTTGTCGCACACGGCATCCCCGAAACGATGTTGGCGTTAGTTATTCCCGCAGCAATGATGGCGGTGCTCTTCGTGCTCGACCCGGAATTAGCCCTGATCACTCTCTCGCCGATCGTGCCCACCGCCTTCTTAGTCTACCGCTACGTCTCGAAAGTGCGCCAAATGTGGCGCAATGTACGGCAAAACCTCTCCGAGTTAGTTGCCCAGATCCAGGATAATATATCCGGCATCGCCATCATCAAGTCCTTTGTCCGCGAGGAAGATTCCACGGCCGGCATACAAAGCCGCAGCCAGCGCTTCCGCGATACTATGATCACCGCCAATTCCACCTCCCTGATCCCCGCCGGGCTGATCGAGGGTGCCAGCGGCCTCGGTATCGTTTTGGCCATCTGGGGCGGAGGCGCCTTCGCACTGGAGGGTCGTTTCAGCGTCGCCGATCTCTTCGTCTTCATCGTCTACCTCGGCCATATCTACCAGCCTTTCCTGCAACTGGCCTCAATCAACGACGTGCTCAACAAGGCCGCCGCCAGCACCGAACGCGTATTCGAACTGCTCAATACGCAATCCGATATAGTCGATGCCCCCGGGGTGAGCGCCCCGGCAAAACTCGACTGGCATATTCAACTGCAAAACCTGCATTTTGGCTACGACCCGGCCGTGCCCGTCCTGCATCAGATAGACTTTGAGATCGAGTCGGGCGCCGTCGTCGCATTGGTCGGTCCCACCGGCGCCGGCAAAAGCACCATCGCCAGCTTATTACCGCGCTACTACGATCCGCAACAAGGCGCCATACGCATCGGCGGCCACGATTTGCGATCGCTGCCGCTCAACTTCCTGCGCCGCCATATCGCCTCCGTGCCCCAGGATGTCTTTCTCTTCCACGGCTCAGTCCGCGACAATTTGCTTTTCGGCAAACCCGAGGCGAACGAAGAACAGCTTATTGCCGCCGCACGCGCCGCCAATGCCGAAGAATTCATCGACGACCTGCCGCAAGGCTACGACACCTTAGTCGGCGAGCGCGGTGTGCGACTTTCCGGTGGACAAAAACAGCGTTTGGCCATCGCCCGCGCTCTGCTCAAAGACGCGCCGATCCTGATTCTTGACGAAGCTACTTCGTCCGTCGACACCGGCACTGAAGCGTTGATCCAGGAAGCGATAGACCGCCTGGTAAAAGAACGTACGACCCTAGTGATCGCGCACCGACTCTCCACAGTGCGCCGCGCCGACCGCATCGTCGTACTCGACCAGGGAACCATCGTCGACAGCGGCACACACGACGAACTGATGCAGCGCGCCGGCCTCTACGCCAGATTAGTCGAAGCGCAGGAATTGACCGGTGTCGCCTGAGCACAAAAAAGGCGCGGGCGATGTCTCGCCCGCGCTGCCTTCTTTAAATTATTCGCCCCTTATTTTACCACTGCCCAGCGATGCCCCTTGATCGCCTTGCCCTTGATCTCTTTCAGCGCTTCGACCCACAACCGGCACCACTCGTCGTAATCGCGGAACTCCGACGAAGGGTTTGACCGACTGCGCGCGACAAAATCGGGATTGTACGGACGCCCTGTCGGCGTGCCCGTCTCTTGATAGCGCAGATCCATACTCCAGCGCACCACATCGGCATTGTTCGCCGTCGAGCGATGCGGCGTCTGCTTGTGCATCAGCAATATGTCGCCCTTATCCATCGGCAAGGTCAGCTGTTCTTCTGCGGGCATCTCGTCGTCAATAATCACCGTGCCCAAACCCTGTTTGATATGATGTTGCCGCATGCCCGCATTGTGCGCCCGGGGAATGATTTGCAAACAGCCGTTTTCCGGCCGCGCCGGCGACAGCGGCAACCACACTGTGACAATGAAGTGCGGATCGGCTTCTTCCCAGGTGACACCGGAATCCTGGTGCCATGGAGCTACGTGTGGATCGGCGCCGCCCGGAGTTATGCCGGCGGGCAACTTGGCGCGGGTGTGCTGAATCGGGCTGCAGGTTATTTCCGGGCCGACCAGCCCCTCGACCATATCGAGCAGGTTGTCGTTGACCAGGAATTCGAACGAGGCCCGGCCGCGAAAGTGCATGATATCCAGCTCTTTGTAGATTTCGTCGTTTTCGCGGCAAATAGAAATCAGGCGACGATCAAAAGGCTCGTCGGCGTAGAGATCCGAGATCTTGCCCTCGGCCAACAACCCT
>DQLG01000722.1 GCA_015660315.1 Candidatus Latescibacterota bacterium | reverse complement strand
TACGACGAAGCCACGCGCGAACTGCTCGAAGCTCTGCGCCTCTTCCCCGACGATGCCACCCTCTACTATTATCTCGGGCAAAGCCTACAAGGAGAGGGCCGCAGCGACGACGCCATCGAAGCCTTCCAGCGCGCCGCCTTGCTCGATATCGGTTTCGCCGATGTCTTCTACCGCCTCGGCCTGCTCGCCCGCAAAGAGGAGCAAAATGAAGTCGCACGGCCGGCGCTCGAACGCTTCAACCACTTGCGGGGAATCGGCGGCGGGGACCCGCAAGTGCCCAAGCAGGTAAAACGAATGCGCGCCGCCATCCTCAACGCGCCCGAAGGGGCCGCCCACCACTACAACCTCGGCCTGCTCTTCGTCGAGCACGGGTATTTCGTCGAAGCCCAGAACAAATTTGACCGCGCCATCGCCCTGCGCCCAGGTGACCTGGAATTACTCAAGCAACTCGGCAGAGACCTACTCGAATTGAAACAACCCGAAGCCGCGCTGCGCTATTTGCAAATGGCCCTCGACCTCAACCCCGGCGACTTGTCTGCCCTGTTCAGCGCCGGACAGATCACCGGCCGACTCGGGCGCTATGAACAAGCCATCGCCCATTTTCGCCAAGCGATCGTCCACCACCCCGACGATCCGCAGAGTTGGTATTTCCTAGGACTAGGGCTTTCCAGTTCCAGTAAGCAGGCCGAGGCCGAAAAAGCACTGCACCGCAGCCTAGCGTTGAGCGGCACCGATGACAAACTACGCAATAAGACGCAACGGCTGCTCGCCGCGTTGCAAGAGAATCCGCAATAGAATCTTGACCACGGCAAAACCTCACCCTTAGTTTTCTTACCTATGTATACACGGCTATTCTTGCTCATCGCACTCACCAGCCATCTGGCGTGCAGCGGTCCCGAGCCCGCGCCCGAACCCAACGCACAAATCCAAGCCTGGTCCGAACACTACCAGGCCGGTCTCGCCGCCTTCGACAAAAGCCGTTTCCCCGCAGCCGAACAGGCTTTCGCGCAGGCCTTGACCCTCGCCGAACAATTCGCTCCCGGCGATCAGCGCTATACCCGCACCGCCCACCAGCTAGCCCAGCTCCACATCTTGCGCGGTGAACTCGCCCGCGCCGAAAGCCTCTATCTCCACCTGCGCGAATTAGAAAATCCATTGGCGGCCGACAACGCTGAAAAGCTCCTAACGCTCGACAAATTGGCCGACACCTACCGGTTGCAAAAGCGACTGTCGGAGGCCATAACGTTGTACGGACAAGTACTCTCCTTGCAGCAAAAACACCAAGGCGATCAAACAAGCGCCCAGACCATGCAAAAATTGGCCGATAGCCATCGACTTCAGGACAACCATAGCATAGCCGACACCCTATCACAACGCGCACGAGCCCTCACCTTGCGCACACAAGCCCACGGCTATTTTGTGCAAGGTAAATACAAAAAAGCCGAACCGCTCTTGCGCAGCGCGCTCGCCTTGCAGGAACAACACCTCGGCCGGTCACACCCCGACCTCGCCCGTACCTGCTATTATATGGGCCGAATCTACGACGCCCAGGACCGCTATCGCCCAGCCGAACACTTCTACCGCCGAGCGCTCGCACTAGCCGGCGCCAAAGACCCGGACCGGGTTCAAGTCTCGCTCGACGCGCTGATAACGAGAAGCGCTGAGGCCACTCCTTGAAGTTGCCGTCGCGTATAGTTGTCGCTACTCTTTGCCGCTGAACCTACAATCCCAGGAGCCCCATGAACCGACCGCCCGAAGAATTCAAACGCATCGCCGCCAAAGACCTCAAGACCTTTGGCACCGCCTGCCTGAAGGCGGCCGGCATGCCCAACGAGCAGGCCGAACAACTGGCCGGCCTGCTGACGAACTCAGACCTGCGCGGCGTGCGATCACACGGCACTCGCGCCCTTTATGGCTACTGCCGTACCATCCGCGACAAAAAGGCCAACCCCAACCCCAATATCGAGGTCCTCGCCGAAACCGATACCTATGTCTATGTCGACGGCGACGGCGGTCTTGGATATGCGCCAACGATGCTGGCCACTGAAATGGCCATTGTCAAAGCCAAAGAAAAAGGTATCGCCGTCGGCGCCGCCTGTCATATCGGCCACTACGGCTCAGCCGGTCACTACGTGCGCCGCGCGATGAAAGAAGACTGCACCGCTTTCTCCGTCCAGGCCGCTTACCCGCAGTACTATACTTCAAACCAGGACAAGCGGGCCGCTCACTATGGCAACCCACCGCTGTGTTTCGGCCTGCCCGGCGAAGAAGGCCCACCGGTAGTACTCGATGTCGCCACCTGTATCCTCGCCGACTACCAGCGCGGCGAAGAGATCGAGGCCATCGAGGAAATGATCCCCGCGGCCTTCTTCAAGTCCATGGGCTACACCGCCATCGCCACGCTATTGGGCGGAGCCTTTGTCGGCCAAGGCTCGGAGCGCGCACAAGAAATCGCCGAGCAATGGCCCGCCGCCCGCATGGGCAGCCTGGTCATCGTCATGAACCTCGGTCTCTTCGCACCGGTAGCCGAGGTGCGCCACGGCGTCGACGAATTAGTGCGCCTCGGCATGGAACAGATGGTCCCGCTACGCGGCTACGACGAAGTAACCCTGCCGGGCACCCCCGAGCATCGCAACGAGGAAGCCTATAGCCGCGACGGCGTTCCAATAGCTTTCGAAGACGTCGAACGCTTGGGAAAATGCGGGCGAGAATTCGAAATCGCGCCCCCGTGGCTGGACTGAGTACCAATCAGTAGCTACTTTATTTAGAGTATTCAACTAGCAAGGAGACCCCTATTATGAGCCTGACGCCCGAGCGCCATACCGAGCTCAAGCGCCTCGCCATCCAACTGCGCCGCCATGTCGTCGAATCGGTCCACTATGCCGGAGCCGGCCATCTCGGTGGCCCGATGTCCGCCGCTGAAATGCTCGTCGCCCTCTATTTCGAGACACTCAATATCGACCCAGAGAAGCCGCGCGACGAAAACCGCGACCGCTTTATCCTCTCCAAGGGACACTGCTCGATCGGCCTCTACTCGGTCCTCGCACTGCGCGGCTATTTTCCCATCGAGGAACTCAAAACCTTCGACGCCATCGACTCCCGTCTGCAAGGCCACCCCGATATGGGCGTCCTACCCGGCCTCGACATGTCGACCGGCTCGTTGGGCCAAGGCCTGTCCCCCGGCCTCGGCATGGCGCTGGCGGCACAGCTCAAAAAACAAAATTTCCATACCTGGGTGATGGTCGGCGACGGCGATTCGCAGGAAGGGCAAATTTGGGAAGCGGCCTTCGTCGCCGCCCGCTATGGCCTCGACAACCTCACCGCCATTCTCGACTGGAATGGCCTGCAGCAATACGGCTGGGCCACCGACAAGGGTTACGACGCAAACGACCGCTTGGCCCCGCAGGACAATCCGGGCGAACGCTGGCGTGCCTTCGGCTGGCATACCATCGACGTCGACGGTCACGACTTCGATGCGATACTCGATGCATTCGCCGAAGCCAAATCCCATACCGGCCAACCCACCATCGTCATCGCCAAGACCATCAAAGGCAAGAACATTTCCTATATGGAAAACGACTTTGCCTGGCATTCCAAACCGGTCACCGACGACGACCTCAAACAAGCACAAGACGAACTCGCCGCCCAGGAGGCCACCCTATGAATCTCTCCGCCACCGGTCAGATGGTCGCGCAACGCGACGCCTTCGGCGACACGCTAGTCGAACTGATCGACCGCGACGAGCGCGTCTACGCCCTCGACGGCGACCTCGCCAATTCAACCAAGGCCGACAAGGTCTCGCGCGAACGACCCGACCGCTTCCTGATGATGGGTATCGCCGAACAAAATATGATGGGCGTCGCCGCCGGTATGGCCACCTGCGGTCTGGTACCGTGGTTGAGCAGCTTCGCCTGTTTTATCGTCAACCGCGATCTCGACCAACTGCGCATCGTAGTCGCCCAACCCAACCTGCCCGTCAAACTCTGCGGCGCCTACTCGGGGCTGTTAACCGGCAAGACGGGCAAGACCCACCAGGAAGTCTCCGACATTTCCGTTATGCGCGCGATGCCCAATATGACGGTGTTAGCCCCCGCCGACGCGGTTGAAGTGGCGGCGTGTATGCGGGTTGCCAACGACCTACCCGGCCCTGTCTATGTGCGCATGACCCGCGACCCCGAGCCCGTTATTTTCCCCGCCGATTATCAATTTGAGCTCGGCAAGGCACTCGTCGTGCGCGAAGGCACCGACGTCACGCTGATTTCCACCGGCGCGCAAACACCGCGCTGTCTCGATGCCGCCGACGAACTCGCCGGCGAGGGCATTTCGGCCCACGTCCTGCACGTGCCTTCGATCAAACCGCTCGACGAAGAAGCTATCGTCTCCGCCGCACACAAGACGGGCAAAGTCGTCACCGCCGAAGACCATACCATCATCGGCGGCTTAGGCGGCGCCGTCGCCGAGGTGCTCGGTGAGCAACGCCCCACCCCGATGAAGCGGGTCGGTATCCGCGATACCTTCGGCGAATCGGCCGCCAATGAGGATCTGTTGGCCAAATACGGACTGGCTTCAGACCACGTCGCGCAGGCGGCCCGAGGCCTCTTGGCCTGAAGCTCGTCTTGACTATATGTCGGAATAACCGTAATTATTGATATATAACGCACTTACAATACTTGTGATAATTAGAAGTCAAATAGCCGTTCATGACGCTACTCACCTGCGCTTCCCCACAGGTCCTTGCAATCCGGCGCGACATACCTCACCAGCGCCTCTTACCATCGAAATCGACAAGACTATACCACCTCAAGTGCACTTATAGGGTGCGCTTTTTCTTTGGCTTTAAGCGCGCATGACAGGAGAAGAGAAACGGCCTATGAAAGAGGGTTTGCTAAAACTTTTGCAGCTTCAAGCAGTCGATAAGGAACTCTTCACACTAGAAGAGGCCAAAGAGAAATACCCTGCCGAAATCAGCGAGCGCCAGCGCGAAATAGAAAACGCCCAAGGTCATTTGATCGACCTCGAAGCGACGCTCGAAGAATTAGAAAAAAAGCAGCGGCACTGCGAGCGCGAGATCGAGACCGGCAAGGTCAATCTGAAAGAACACGAGGAGCGCTTCGCTGTCGTCACCACCAACAAGGAATACGACGCGCTGCAAATCGAGATCGAAGCCTGCAAGTCGAGTCTCTCCGAAAACGAGAGCCAGTTGCTGGAGGCAATGGAGGGTATCGAACGGGTTCAAGGACAAACCGGGGAGGAGAAAACCACCTTCGAGGAAATCCGCCAGACCCAGCAGGGGCGCATCGACGAATTGCAGAGCCAGCTCAACACCATGCAAGAGCAAGTCGACGCGGTCCAGAAGCGCCGCAAAAAAGTCACCAAAGACATCGAAGCCAGGCTTCTTGCGACCTACGATCGCAAAAAGGGTCGACGCGGAGTCCGCGTCGCCGCCGTGCGCAAGGGTGCCTGCGGCTGCTGTTACCATCAGATGCCGACCCAGGTACGCATGGAAGTCCGCAGCGGCGAGCGCGGCGTGCTCTACTGCGAGAGTTGCGGCACCATCATGGCCTGGGACGAGCAATCCGATTAGAGGGAGTGGGTCGGGCGGGCGCGCTTGCCGGTCTTCGGACCGGCGGTGAGGAAAGTCCGAGCTCCGCAGGACGGGATGCTGGGTAACGCCCAGGGGGGGTGACCCCACAGACAGTGCCACAGAAAATATACCGCCCGGTTTACCGGGTAAGGGTGAAATGGTGAGGTAAGAGCTCACCGCGCCTGCGGTGACGTAGGTGGCAGGGAAAACCTCATCCGGAGCAAGGCCAAATAGGGGGAGAGAGGTGGTCCGCCTCGTTATCATTCCCGGGTAGGCCGCACCGAGGCGATCGGGTAACCGTCGCCCCAGATGAATGCCCGCACAACACGCCGCAAGGCGTGTGGACAGAACTCGGCTTATAGACCCACTCCTTCGCCTTGGGGCCGCAAGGCCCCGAGGCAATCTTTTCCCTTTTCCCAGCCCAACCTACGCTGTATTATCAATACCAGGCCGCTTTTCCTGGAGACCAACCATGCTCCTTCTGCTCATCGCGCTGATCCTAACCGGCGCCACAAACCTCATCGCACAACCCACTTCTTCGCCCTCTCAGGGACACGTGGAAGAGACCCTGAGCCTGGAGGCCAGCGGTTCGCTGATCGAGGGCTATGTCGATTGGACCAAAAACGAGTTGGTCGTCTACGGCGATGCCACCGTGCCTGAGCATATCAGCAACCCCGTGCAACGCCGGCTGCTCGGTTTCCGCGGCGCCAAAGCGGTTGCTTACCGCAACTTGCTCGAAATGATCGGCGAAGTCCAGATCGACAGCGAAACTCGCGTCGAGAATTTTATCGCCACCAGCGATTCGATCGGCGTCAAAGTCCAGGGTCTGGTCCGCGGTGCCCGCATCATCGCCGGTTCACAAGTAGAAAACGACGGCCTCTACCGCATCGCGTTGCGCTTGCCGCTCTTGGGCGATTTCGCCGACGCCGTCTTGCCCGAAGTCGCGCGCTTGGCACCCGACGCCTACGATATAGCACCGCCCGAGCCAATGGCCGATTCCCTCGCCAGTTCCGAAGTTGTAGTAGAAGAAGAAGCGGTCGTCTTCATCCCGCGGGTGCCCTATACCGGCATTCTCGTCGACGCACGTGGGCTGAACCTGCAACCGAGCATGTCGCCGCGCATCCTCAGCGAAGAAGGCCGCGTCATCTACGGCGCCGCTACCGTCGACCGCGACTACGCCAAGCAATATGGCATCATCGGTTACGACAAGGATATCGAACGGGCCCTGAAAAGCGACCGGCTCGGCGGCGAAAAGTCCAACCC
>DQLG01000787.1 GCA_015660315.1 Candidatus Latescibacterota bacterium | reverse complement strand
GAGCGAGAGACCGGGGCGGGCGCGGTGGGTATTTGTGATGACCGAAGTGGCTACTGGGAGGTCGTAATTGGAGCGTACTGCACGGGTGGCGGTGACTTCGGTGGCGGGTAGTTGGTAGCGCGTCGTATCGGGTATGGCTGATGTTTTCGCTGTGGCCGTTGTGGCCAGCAGCAATAGCAAAAAAATAAAATAGCTCATGCGTCCAGTTCTGTTATCGCGTTGCGGTCGGCGGCGCTCCATTGCGCCCAGCGCCCTTCGTCCGGTTCCTGGAAGCCGCTATTGCCGCGGGCCTGCAGGTGGTCGTCCTGGCCGAGCAGGCGCAGGGCACGGTGGTCGTTGCGCGAGCGGGCCCAGGCGATGAGCTGGCGGCAGTTGGGCCCGTCGAAGGTGTCGGTGCATTTGAGCCAGGAGATATTGTAGTAGACGCTGAAGAAGTAGCGTTTTTTGCCGGAGGTATTGGGCGTGCCCGAGTGCAGTAGGCCATTGTGCGTCAAGACCAGGTCGCCGGCCTCCAGGTAGAGCAGTTCCTCGTCGGGGTGGGGTTCGCCGCGCTGTTTTTCGTCCATGGTGACCGGCGTGATATGCGAGCCGGTGATCACGCGCAACGGGCCGCTCTCGACGGTCAAATCCTGCAAATAGCAGATCGCGTTCATCGACAGTGGCCGGTCGTATTGGCCGCTAGGCATATGCGCCCAGCGGTCGCGGTGCCAGCCACATTGTTGGGCGGTCGGGTCGTCTTTGGCCTTTGCAGGAAAGGCGGCCAGGGTGAGGTTGTCGAGCTGAATAAAGGGGCCGACGACCTGTTCGGCGAAATCGAGCACCTGCGGGTTGGCCACTGCCTGCCACATAAGATGTGGCGCGCGTTCGAGCATATTGCCGAACCAGAAGCTGGTTTTTTGCGCATAGGGACCGGTAGAGACGCTTTGTAGGCGATCCTGTTCTCTGCGCCATGCCTGCATCGTCGTTTCGTCGTAGGCGCCTTTGAATACGGTATAGCCGTCGCGGCGGTATTGGGTGAGTCGTTCGTCTGTCATTAGAGGAAGCATTCCTTGGCCGGGTGGTGGCGCACGGTGCCGCCGATGACCAGCGCGGCGCTAATAAGAGTGAAGTTTTTGATGATATACTGGAGTGGTCGCGCGAAGGGCAAGTCGGTAAAGTAGATTTCGGGCAGCAGGACTAGGGGCAACGCAGTGTCGGGCATTTGCAGAAAGAGCAGGAAAATAACTATGCGCAGGAGCGGGTGAAAGATGCAGGCCGACGCCGATGGCGACTTCCCACCAGCCGAGAATCGGCACGAATATCTCGGGCGGAAACCAGAGCACGCTACGGCTGACTCGTGCCTGGGCCGGGCTGAGGCCGAAGGGATTGGGGCCGCCGAACCAGATAAAGACGATAGCCAGCGAGTAGTGCAGCAATAGATGTCCGTAGCACTCCATCCAACCCGCGATACGGCAGTCCATCTCGTCGAGGAACATGTACATCGATTTTAGCCTTCGGCGCGTTGGGCGCTGCCGTAGAGAAAGTAGTTGGCGGTGCGCTCGATCGTCGGTTGCCAACCTAGCTTGGCCAATTGTGCTGATAGCGATTGTGGTTCGTGGTAGACCTTGACGATGCGGTAGGTGCTGCCGTCGTTGAGTTTACGATCCTGGACGGTAGAGTCCTTGCCGAGCAGGGTGTGGTTGTTGGCAGTGGTGGTCGGTTCGTAGAGCGAGTCGACGAAAAAGACGCGACCGCCGGGTTTGAGACAATGGCGAACTAAGTGCCAGAAATCGGCAAAGCGCTCGGGCGGTACGTGCGAGAGCCAGAAGCTGAAGTAGACGACATCATAAAGCTGGTCCGGTTGCCAGGCGAAGATATCGCTCTGTAGGTAGCGGACGCACTCGTTGGCGACGCGCTCTTGGTTGAGCGCCAGCACTTCCGGGGCGGCGTCAATGGCGGTAAGGTTGGTCGCGTGTTGCGCCAGGCGTTCGGTCCACAGGCCGGTGCCGCAGGCGAATTCGAGCACGTCGCCGGTGGGAGCGAAGGCGTCGAGGGCGCGTACGACGTCGGTTACCTGGTCGAACCAGCGTTTGTTCAATTCTTCGCCGTGGTCGAAGCGGCCTTGGCGGTAGAACCACTCGTCGTATTCGCCGGCACGGGCGCGGTAGTAGTCGATTTGATCCTGGATTATATCGGAATTTTGCATAGTGTTGTAAAGATCGGATGCGGGGTGAACGGACGCAAATTCGGGGATAGGCGGTGCCAAAAAGGATGCACCCTCGCTCATTCTCGCCCGCCATCCCTGGCGGATTATAATCCGCTCTGGGGTGGATTGTTTTTCGGACCTGGGAAACTATGGTGTATTTTTCGCCGAACCGTTTATATAATAATGGTGTTAAGGAATAAGATAGTTGGGGAAAATGGCCTGTTTATTGGAGATCAGATAGTTCTATGAAAATTGGTATTGGATTGTTGATGGTGTTGTGGGTTGGTTGTTTCACTGGGCGAGATCGGGTGGGCAGTGATCGAGAGGTGTTGCGCAGTGAGGTGGAGTTTGTCGAGGTCGATGAAGGGTTGGAGAGCAGTGTGCAGATCGACAGTTTGATCTGGCAGCCTTTTTTGCCCTTGCCGGGGTCGGGGCTGGAGGGTTTGGGAGATTTTGCGGGGGCGTATCGGGCGGTGTTTCGCAATGTGGGTACGCAG
>DQLG01000732.1 GCA_015660315.1 Candidatus Latescibacterota bacterium | reverse complement strand
CCGGTAGCGCAAAAACGCCGCTCAACTCGACCGCATCCTGCTGGGCAAAATCATACGCCAACAATAGCGCCGGCTCGCCGCTATCGACCGCCAGCAATTCCGCCGCGCCCTCCTGCACGCCCCAGCGGTCGAGAAAATACCGACCGTCGCCAGGTAAGTGCATATTGTGGTAGCGGTCCCGCACCACCGGCGCGCGCAACTCCACCGAGCGATAAACCGAACTCCACGCCTCGTTCACCATCTCCTGGTCGACGCGACCGGCCAACGCCGCGACCAAAGCGTCTTCTCGGCCCTGCCACGCGATTCCGGGTACGCCCGGCGTGGCAGTGGCGAAGAGCGCCCGAGTCAACGCACCGCGCAGCTGTCCCGGCGCTAAATGCGCCCGCAATCGCTCATCGAGCAACACTTCGCTCCGCGCCCAAAGCGCTGTTTCTATGCGCGGCCACAACGCCGCCCACTGCGCCGCCGACACGCCCTCGGGCCGCTCCGCCCCCAGCACCGATTCATCACTGGCGTAGGGCGAGGCGGTTACAGTCTCGGGCCACGAGGGCAACCAGCGCGGCGGATAGACAAAAATCTCCTCGTCGTATTTCATGCTAGTGCCCACCAGCCAGGCGAAAGGAAAAGCGAATACTAGGCAACCGCTCAACAGCGCCCCGTGCGTGGCGACTTTCCCCAACTGCTCAATGGACAACTGCCACGCAAGCAGTCCCGCGACGGCCAACAGGCCCGACAACAAGCCCACCAACAACGACGGGTCGTCGAAACGACCGACGGCTACCGCCACGCCCAATAGCGCGCGCGTCATCCTTCGTTCTCATAGTGAACCCAGCGCGGCGAGAGTTTGAGCTGGATAAGCGTCAGCACCAGGATAATCAGGAAGAGGATCCAGGCCAGCGCCGAGGCATAGCCCATTTTGAAATAGCGGAAGGCATTGTTGAAGAGATAGTAGGCGTAGAACATCGTCGAATCGTCGGGACCGCCCTTGGTCATGATATAGGCCTGGGTGAAGACCTGCATCGTGCCGATGATGCCCATAATCAGGTTGAAAAAGATATACGGCGAGAGCATCGGCAACGTCACGTGCCAGAAGCGCAACCAGGGACTAGCGCCGTCAATTTCGGCCGCCTCGTAGAGATGTTGCGGAATGCCCTTGAGCCCGGCTAGCCAAATGATCATGCCCGAGCCCGCGCTCCACAGGCCCATCAGGATGATCGCGCTCTTTGAGCCGAACAGCCACGAAGCGCTCTGCAGCCAATTCGGCGGGTCGGCAACCCCCGCCATGCGCAATAGCGAGTTGACCAGCCCCATCTCCGGGTTGAGCACCCAGATCCACAAAATCGCGCTGGCGACCATCGGCACGATCGCCGGCAAATAAAATACCGTGCGGTAGACGCGCATCCCGCGAACTTCGGTGTTGAGCAGCATTGCGATCGCGAGGCCCACCGCCATACCCAAGGGCACGCCCAGCATCATAAAGGCGGTATTGCCGAGCGACTTCCAAAACAGCGGGTCATCGCCGAAAAGCCGGACGTAGTTATCCAGGCCGACAAACTCGGCCGGGTGCAATACGTCGTAGCGGCAAAAACTGTAAACGATTGACGTCAAGATCGGACCGGCCGTCAGTAGCAACAACCCGATAAGCCAGGGCGAAACGAAGGCGAAACCGGCCCAGGTCTCCGAACGCCGCAGACGCCGCCTGAGATCTGGGCCGCCCCGCCAAAAGGCAAAACACAGACCAGTCAACACCAGTGCCAAAGAGCCTACCAGCGGGTAGTTCCAATTGACCTTTGTATGGGCGACCTTGGCGTAGATCCGATCTAATTCCGCCTGGACCTGGCGTTGGCCGCGGGCGAGCGCCTCCTTGGGCGAGTAGGTGTGCCGCACCGCCTTCTCATAAGCCCGCACGTGCTCATCCCACAACAACTGCCCGACCGGGGTCACTGGCCTGAAACGCGATACGCGCATCAAATCGGCGAAGAGCAGGAAACCCTCTTTAATGCGCTTCGGCAGTTCCCGGTTGTCCCGCATCAGCAGCGCATAGGTCTGCTCGTTAACATGCGGCAGTGGCGCCATGCCAGGCACGAAGTTACGGCCACGGCTCGCCGCGTAGCGGGCGAGCACCTCGTTGCGCACACGCCAAACTCGATCTGTGCTCAAAAATCGCATCAGTTCAAAGGCGATCTCAGAATGCTCAGAACCAGCGGGTAGCGCCCACGAGAAACCACCCGACCAGGTGATCGACTCCCGGCCCTCAGGGGCGGGTGCCGGTATCACCCCAAAACGCAAACCCGGCGCAAAATCGGCGATGCGATTGAGGGTCCAGTTGCCGTCTACCTTCATCGCCACTTTGCCGGTGAAAAATGGATCGAACTCACCCTGTTGGAACCCGCTCTGGAAGGCGTCGACCTGCTCAATCCCGCCTAGCGCGTCGTAGATCTCGACCATATAGGACAAGGCTTTTTCGATACCTGGGTCATCCAACGTGCAGGTCTGGCCATCGTCGCTCATAAACTGCCCGCCGTTGAGCCAACCGTAGATATAGAGCCAGCTATTGCCAAAATTGGGCGCGAAACCCAGGCGGGTCATATTGCCGTCAACATCGTGTTCGCTCAACTTGACGGCATACTCCTTTAACTCACGCCAATTGCGCGGCGGCTGCACTTTGCCCGCGGCGTCAACAAAACCGGCGCGTTCGAGTAAGTCTTCATTATAATAGAGCGCGCGATTATCGGTACTGTTGGGAATGGCATACACCCGACGCGCGTCGCCGGGGCCGAAACTGGCCTCCTGCCAACAGGCGTCAAAAAAGCGGTCCGGGTGCACGCCCTGAACCAAATCGGCCAACTCATCAGCCAATGGGATCAGTGCTGCGGCTAACGATCCCGACGCGCCAGTCCGTATCAATTCGTGCGTAGTGCGCAAAGCCCGGCTCGGCCCCCGGTCCGCCAACCGAGTTTCCAGTTTTTGCCACGACTCCACCGCTTCGCTATCCCGCCCTTCGCGCAACGCGGCCGCGGCATCGACGGCCCACGCCTCCTCCTGCAAGCTCTCAGTGATAAACTCGTCGAGCGGCAAAAATGCCTCGCGCACCGCCCACTCGCCGACGGCGAAACGATCCTGCTGCAACATATCGGGCGGGCGGCCGCCGGCGATACCGCACATCAGCTTCTGTGGGTCCATGCTGCCGCTCGACCCGGCGGAGGTCACGACCTGCCAACCGGGGTGCTCGGCTTCAAATAGACGCAGCGCAGCCATCAGTCCGCGGTCTTTGGGCACGCCCCAGACGATCAACTCTTTGGCGGATGTGTTAGCGGAGACAAATATGAGAGACAGAAAGAGGATAAATGAGGACATTTGAGATAAAGTAAAGCAAGCCCCGTACTTCGCAACCACGCGCCAGCTTTTGCTTATCTTATACAACAGACAAAAAATAGATTATGCCAATAGCACACTACCTGCTCCCAGATTTAATCAATGTCCCCGGCGGCGATTTCGCCATGGGCAGCGACAGCCACGGCCGCAACGAAGCGCCCGTACACCGCGTGTGGATCGACCCCTTCGCCTTGGCCAAATACCCAGTCACCCGCAAGGAATACGCGCTCTTTGTCGCTGCGACCGGACACTCGCCGCCCACCTTCTGGCACCAACTACCTTTCCAACACCCCGAACAGCCCGTCGCCGGCCCCAGTTGGAACGACGCGGTCGCCTATTGCACTTGGCTATCTGCAATCACGGGCAAAAACTATCGTCTGCCGACCGAGGCCGAGCGCGAGAAAGCCGCGCGCGGCGGCTTGGAAAATTGGGCCTACCCGTGGGGCGACGAATTGCCGGATGATTATAAAGGCGGCCGCGACACCCCGCTCGATTCCGTCGGCCACGACGGCCCCAACGGCTACGGCTTCTACGATATGTCGGCCGGCGTGCACGAATGGTGTGCCGACTACTACGACAAGTCTTATTACGCGAACTCCCCCCTGCGCAACCCACTAGGCCCGGCTTCGGGCACCCGCCGCGCCGCACGCGGCGGCTCCTGGCGCCACGAGGTCCGTTTCTCGCGCTGCGCCGGCCGTTCGAGCCTGGCCCCCGACAAACAGTTCAGCGACTTCGGTTTTCGCTGCGCACTATAATGGCTTGCCCCATGAACTGCCCCTTTTGTCCACCCAAACTGCACGACGGCCGCCAGGAAATAACTCTGCAAAATGACCTGTGCCTTTTTATTCAGCAGGAGCACCCATGATCTATGGCACGCAGTGAAAAAACTGCTCGATGAACGCCATAGCCCCGACGGCTACACTATCGGTTGGAACTGCGGCGAGAGCGGCGACCAAACCGTATTCCACGCGCATCTGCACGTCATCCCTCGCTTCGCCGACGAGCCCTATGCGGGCCGAGGCATCCGCAATTGGCTGAAGCAGGACGAGAACAAACGACTCAAGACACAGGAACAAACACAACCATGAACGAAGACCAGCTCTCCATCGGCGTCTTGGGCTGCGGCCCCATAGCACAATTTGCACATTTCGAATCGTGTATTAAAGGCCGCAATACCCGCCTGCACGCCATTTGCGATCGGGCCGACGACTTGCGCAAACGCATGGCCGCCGTGCACCAACCGCAAAAAACCTACGCCGACTTCGCCGAGATGCTCGCCGACCCCGAGGTCGAAGCCGTCATCATCGCCTGCGCCGACCAGTTCCACGTGCCGCTCAGCCTCCAGGCGTTGGCCGCCGGCAAACATGTCTTTGTCGAAAAACCCCTGGGAACCAGTATCGAAGAATGCGAGCAACTGCGCCTGGCCATCACCGAATCGAGCTGCACCTTACAAGTCGGCCACATGAAACGCTTCGACCCCGGAATCGCCTTCGCACGACAATTTATCCAGGAAGAGATGGGCCAGTTGCTGGCGCTCAAAGCCTGGTATTGCGACTCGACCTACCGCTACACCATGACCGACAACTTACAGCCATTGCCCCTCCACAGCACCGACGCCCAAAAACCCTTAGGCGATCCCAAAGGCGACAAACGCCAATACTTCATGCTCACCCACGGCTCCCACCTCGTCGACATCGCCCGTTTCTTAGGCGGCGCGATCACCGCCGTGCGCGGCCGGCGCAATGAACTATTCGGCGCCTATTCCTGGTTTGTCGAAGTGGAATTCGCCAACGGCGGCCAGGGCCATCTCGACCTGACCGTCGCCGTGCGCATGGATTATCACGAAGGTTTTCAGATCTACGGTGAGCACGGCAGTGTCGTCGGCAAGACCTACCTGCCGTGGTTCCTAAAATCGAGCGATGTCGAGTGCTTCTCCACCAAGGACGACCAGTACCACCGCCCGCTAGGAGCTGACGCACACTTCTACCGCCTGCAACTCGAAGGTTTCGCCGATACCGTGTTAAATGGTTTGCCCCAAGCTGGAGCCGATGTCGAGGACGGCACCGAAGCCATCAGGTGCATGGTTGCAATAGCACGTTCAGTGGAGAGCGGTGATTGGGTGCGACTCGACGAAGTTGCGGGTAGCGTGTAGCTGGGGATGCGATTCATACTGCCAAGAGGGGGCTGCGGGGTGACCGCAGCTAGGCCAACACCCGAAGCAAACCACTACCACTTTGCCAAATTAAAAAAGAATACTACTACCCTCTATCAGTAAACGATAGCCCCCACCCAAAGCAGACATAAATATTACCACTGCCACCCCAAACTGAAGACAAAGAGTACAAACCATGGCAGATATTGCCCAAGCCGGAGGCACAGGGCTGGCGGGAGTAGCGCGGTAACGCGCCTACGATTGAAGTCTATCGCCCCACTCCCGCCAGTTATAAGGCGAGCGCGCTCAGGGAGCGCGTAGCTGCTGCGGCCTCGAGCCCAAGCTGCAAGAGACGACCTCTCGCACCCCCGCGGCTAGCCCTTCGCCGCAGGCGACAACCTCGATTTATACACTAATCTTTAATTCCTTAACTCATTCAGCCCGCTTATATTCTCCCGCATCCGCCCACCACGGACAACTCTTACCATACTCATCCCAAACCACCTCACCAGCCTTAAGCGTCATCCGGCACTCCAGCTTCTGCGCCCCGTCGATGCGCGCCCGCCCCGAATCGACAAAACCATAATCACCTTCCAACAATTCCAGCACCGCCACATCCGCCGCCGCCCCCACGCTCAAATGACCCAACTCGGTCCGGCGAATCACCTCGGCCGGGCGTTGCGTCGAACGGTATATCACTTCCTGCAAGGGCATGCCCATCGCCAGGAACTTCGACATCGTCGCGTTCATCGTCGCATTGGGCCGCAGACGGCTGCTGCGGTGCAGGTCGGTGCTGATCGTATCCGGCTGGAAACCCTGCTGCATCGCCGGCACCGCGATGCGGAACCAAAAGGAACCGGCCCCATGTCCGGTATCGAAAATCACACCGCGTTCGCGCGCCTTCCACAGATATTCGTTGACCTTCTTGTCCTCGT
>DQLG01000711.1 GCA_015660315.1 Candidatus Latescibacterota bacterium | reverse complement strand
GGAGCAGGCGGACGAGGGGGAAGTTGATGAAGAGGTGGATGGAGAAGAGACTGCTATAGTGCCGGTGCGGTTATCCGAAGCAGAGAGCGACGAGGAAGCCCCGCTCGAAGCGGATATAGAGGGTGAAGGCGATGAAGAAGCGGTGGCATTTGTAGCGGTCCCCGTTGCCGAAGCTGATGCTGGTAGCCCGTTGGAATTGCTGAACTTTAGCGAATTGATGGACCCAGACTTAATGGTAGAGAAAGCGCCGGACCAGTTGATCGCGCGGATTACCCAGGCGGCCAATAGCGCCGCTTCGCCGCTGCAGGAGGAGTTGGCCGAGACGGTGATGCCGCAAGTGATCCGCAACTTGGCGACGCTGGTGCGCGAAGGTGGTGCCGAGATGAGGTTGCAGCTCAAACCCGCCGACCTTGGCGAGATCGAGTTGAGAGTGCGCACCGCCGAGGGGGTGGTGCGCGGCGAAATGATGGTCCAGCACCCCGAAATAAAACAATTGCTCGAAGGCCAGGTGGACCGTCTGAAAAGTGAACTCGCCGCCCAGGGGCTGGTTTTGGAAGGATTTGATGTCAATGTCAACCGCGACCCTCGTTTCGGACAAGGATCTGATCAAGCGGGGCAAGGCGAGAATCGTCGCGATACCGGGCTGGCCGGTGGCGTCGGTAGCACCGGTGATGCCAGTGCCGGACAGGAAGTTCCTGTCGCGGTGAGTATTGACAACCACGAAGTGGATTTTACGACCTGATAAGCGACGAGACGAGGCGAGTATGAACATCAGTAATATTGTCAACCAGAACAGCGACCAGGCCCAGGCCCAGGCGGGAAATTCGCGGGGTCAGTTGGGCAAGGACGATTTCTTGCAGCTACTGACCGTGCAACTGCGTTACCAGGACCCGTTGAATCCGATGGAGAATACGGAGTTCGTCGCGCAGATGGCGCAGTTCAGTTCGCTGGAACAGCTGCAGAACATGAACCAGACCATGGAGAGGAGCCAGGGGGCGGAGGCGGAGTTGCAGGCCGCATTCAAGAACAACCTGGTTACCTCGTTGGTGGGCAAAGCGGTGGAGGTGCCGACTCAGGAGGTCGCCTATGATGGCGAAACCACCGAAGTCGCTTATCGTCTTGGCGCCCAGGCGCGCAGTGCGTCGCTACGGATTCTCGACGCCAGAGGCCAGGTGGTGCGCGAGTTGGAATTGGATACGTCTCAGGCCTATAACAAGGTCGAGTGGGACGGGAAAAGCGCATCCGGCGACAAGGTGCCGAAGGGCGCTTATCTGGCCGTGGTCACCGCCGCAGGGCCCGGCGGTGTGCCGGTCGAGGCGGATATACTCAAGCGGGTCAAAGTCGACGCGGTCCGTTATGCGGGCAGCGAGGCTCGAATTTGGGCCGATGGTCACGAGCTTGCACTCTCGGATTTACGCGGGGTGGTAGAAGCCGGTAATTAAGCACGACAAAATCAACCATAAAATTGCGGTCAAGGATGGACGCGAGTGGATTGGGTTCACCTCCCAGGAAGGGAGAAAGTGGACCCCAACCACACCCATCGCAGGATGGGGCGAGGAGTTAAGGTAATGTTGGGTTCGATATTTATAGGGCTAACAGGCGTCACTAGCCACCAGACGCGGATGAATGTGATCAGTAACAACGTAGCCAATGTCAATACTACGGCCTTCAAGGGGGGGCGGGCGAATTTCTCCGACGTGTTGAGCCAGACGCTGAGCGAGGGCGGGCCCGCGCGCGGCCGGATTGCGGCGACTAATCCGCAGCAATCCGGCCGTGGAGTCGGCGTTTCGAGCATCGACATCGTTCAGGCGCAGGGGTCGATCCAGACGACCGGGATCGATACCGATCTGGCGATCGACGGAGACGGCTATTTTATCGTCAACGACGGCAACCAGCAATTTTTTAGTCGCGACGGGACTTTTGCCTTTGATACGACTGGCAAGCTCTACGATCCCAGCACTGGTTTTGCGGTGCAGGGCAATTTGGCCAATGCCGACGGGACTTTTCGCTCAGAGTTGGGGGATTTGATCATTCCAGTGGACCGAGAGTCGAAGGCGGAAGCTTCGACGATGATCCGCATTTCGGGGAACCTGGACGCCAGTGGCAGTGGTGTGGGAGCTCCGGTGTGGACGGGTAATACGCTCTTCGGCCAACCGGCGCGCATAACCAGTAATCCGAACCCGGGCTTTCCGCTTGATTTGACCGCATTTAACAACGCTGGGCTCAAAATTTCAATCGAGCAGGGTGGCCAGTTGACCGAAAGCACGCTTAATATTCCCACGAAGATCTACGCCGACCGCGTGGAACTGATCTCCGAACTCAACTCGCAGATCAGCGTCAATGGCACGCTCAAAAACAATGTTCTGTTCAAGACCAACGCGTTGGGTGAACTGGTGCTGCGCACGGTCGAAGGAGGCCAGCAGATATCGATCAAAGTGGATAATGCCGATCCTGCAATCAATATCGCGACACAGCTCGGTTTTGCCGCCGATGCGCAGCAAACGGGCACGCGAGCGGCGAGTAGCGATCTCTTGAATGATCTGGCCAATGTCGGTAATGACTTGACGGACGGCGACATCATCCGCTTTGCCGGGGTCAAACCCAATGGCGAGAGTTTCGACGGTAATTTTACTTTTCAGACCGATACGACCGATACTGTGAAGGATCTCTTCACGGCGGTCGAAAATGTCTATGGCGGCGTCCAGGCCGGTTTGGATCCGGACACTGGGCAGATAATCCTCACCGACGCGGTATCCGGCGATCGAGTGGTGGGTTTCGATGTCAATTTCTCGCTGCTCGATTCGGGTATCGGTTCGGGTATCTTCGGCAACGACCCACCTTTTGAATTCAACACCAATACCCAGGTTTTTGATGAAAAGGGTAACGCGCACTCGCTGACTATGAACTTCAGCAAGAGCGTGGTCGACAACGAATGGACCTGGGTCGCGACCATCGACGGTTTGACGCCCGATTCGGGCAACAACGGCAATGTAATCTTCAACGAGGACGGAACGTTGCGCACCTTCGAGTCTTCAGACAAGGCGCCGATCACTTTCACCCCCGGCGAGGGGACGCCGCAATTGACCATCGATATTGGCGCCGACAGCACTGAGCGCCTCGGTGGTCTGACTCAGTTCGTGGCGCCTTCTTCCGTTTCGGTGCGCGAACAGGACGGCCGTTCCGCCGGATCGTTGGTGTCAGTCAGCTTCGAGCCGAATGGCAATATCATCGGGCTGTTTTCGAATGGCACTTCGGAGAGCTTGGGGCGGGTGGGATTGGCTTCCTTTGGCAATGTCGACGGATTAAAGCGCCAGGGGGACAATATGTTCATCGAGACCGAATCATCGGGCCAAGCCGTAATCGGCGCGGCCGAGACCACGGTGCAGGGTAGTATTCGATCGGGGGCGATCGAGATGTCGAATGTCGATTTGGCTCAGGAATTTACCAACATGATCGTCACCCAACGAGGCTTCCAGGCTAACGCACGCAGTATCACAACCTCGGACGAGTTGCTCACCGAAATAGTGAATTTGAAGAGGTAAAGCCCTATATTAGTAGCCTAGCGAACTAAGACCGCGCGGTTCGCTGATAGACTCATGGTTCAAGACCTAAGGAAAATTATGATCAGGTTGACCCGCCTTAACCAGAACGAACTGGTAATCAACGCAGAGATGATCGAATTTGTCGAGGCTATCCCCGACACGATCGTCACCCTGACATCGGGCAAAAAGATTATGGTGTTTGAGCCGGTCGACACGGTGGTCGAGCGCATCGTCGAATACAAACGCACCTGTAACCAGGTGTTAGTCAGCGGCTAGAGGCCGGACGGGAAGCAAGTTATGGACATAGCGACAATCATCGGCCTGATAAGCGCAAGCACCCTGGTTATTATCGCCATGGGCGATGGGGTGGCGGGCTTCGCGGATTTCCAGTCGGCCGTCGTGGTTATCGGCGGCACTACCGCGGCGACCCTGATCGCCAATCCGCTGCCCGACCTGATTGGGTTGGTTGGCGTCTACATGAAATCGATCAAGACCTCGGGTAGCTCGCCCAGTGAGCTTATTGAGACGATCGTCGGATTTGCCGAGACGGCGCGCCGCGAGGGCATCTTGGCCTTGGAACAGGCGGTGGAGGATGCGGATGATACTTTTCTTAGTGGCGGCATTCGCCTGGCGGTCGACGGCACCGAACCCGATCTGATCATGGATATTCTAGAGACGGAGTTGCGCTTCGTCGAAGAGCGCCATAAGGCTGGGCAAGAAATGATTTCGCGCGCGGCATCGACGGCGCCGGCTTTTGGCATGATTGGCACGTTGATCGGGTTGGTGATTATGCTCAAAAACATGGACGACCCAGCCGCCATCGGCCCGGGTATGGCGATCGCTTTGTTGACGACGCTCTACGGTTCGATTCTCGCCAATATTTTTCTCGATCCCATCGCCGCGAAACTCAAGACCTACTCCGGGCAAGAGATCTTAGCTAAGCAGATGATCATCGAGGGCATTATGGCGATCCAGTCGGGCGACAACCCGCGCATAGTCGAACACAAACTCTCGGTATTTTTGTCGCCTTCGATGCGTCCGACCAGCGCAGAGGATGAAGGCGGGGAATAGGCAGTAGTCATGGCGAAACAGCAAAAATGTCCGGAGTGTCCGAGGGGCTTGCCCGCCTGGCTGGCGACTTTCGGCGACTTAATGTCGCTGCTGCTGACCTTTTTTATTCTGCTGCTGTCATTTTCGACGACCAAACAGTCCGACTTCGAGAAGGCTGTCGGCTCACTGCAAGGGGCGTTGGGCGTCCTACCGGGCGAACCGATCCTCACGTCACCGATCAAGCTCGAAATCCCGATCACCAAGGGTGACATCAAGAACGAGCGTACAACGTTGAAGGATGCCAAGGCCGAAATTGAAAAAGAAGTGAAAGCGGAGGGACAGCAGGAGAACGTGGAGATTATCGAGTCTGAGGAGGGCATTACGATCCGCATTAAGGACAATGCCCTCTACCCCAGTGGAAAGGCCGATATCAAGGCAGATTTCCTGCCGCTTCTGAATAAAATCGGCGGCGTATTGGCGCGGATGCCGAATACGGTGGAGATAGAGGGGCATACGGACAATCTGCCAATTGAAAACGACGAGTTTCCCAACAACCACTGGCTGTCGAGCGGTCGGGCTTTGGGGGTCCTTGACGTCTTCCGCAACGAAGTGGGCATCGCCCCAGAGCGATTGGCGGCCATAGGTTATGGCGAGTTCAGGCCGCTGTTAGAAAACGATACCGAGGAGGGGCGTGGGCAGAACCGCAGGGTAGAGATAAAAATTCGCCACCAGTCCGACCTCGAGGGGTCGTCGGAGGAGATGATCAAGCAGTTGATCGAAGAGGCGGAATTGGGCATAGTAGAAAAAGAAGTGCCGGAAGAACAATAGAACAGCGAGCGAAAGGTAGAGATTATGGCAGACGAAGGTGAAGAAGGCGGTGGCGGTGGTGGTGGTGGTGGTGGTGGTGGGGACGGCTGTAGTGCATTAAAAAAATACGGTCCTTTGGCGGCGATCGTGCTCTTGGCCCAGGTGGTATTGGCCTGGGGTATTATCTCATTTGTGTTCAAGGACAATGTGCCCGAAGAGGAACAGGCAGATTTGATCCCCGAGCAGAGCGTCGAATTGCGCAGTGGCCAGGTGGAGGAAAAGAGTAGGTTGCCTTTCTACTACTCTTCTGAGGCAATGGGGACGATCACAGCCAACCCGGCGGGCACGAACTCCGAGCGCTTCGTGGTGCTCACCGTGCAATTGGGTTTGGAAGCCTATGATCGCGGCGAGAGTCCGCCGGATGACGATATTACCGGGAAGATGGCGGATAGAGCCGACATTACAGACAAGATTGGCCTCTACGACCAGCGCATAGTCTCGGTGATCTCTAAGACCGTAAGGATCAAGACCATCGACGAACTCGACGGGGAGTTTATCCACGAGATCGAGGCCCAAATCCGCAAGCAGCTCAATAAAGAAATTTTTGAACGGTTGTTCACAGTGACCGAAGATGAAACGATCGAGGTTATCGTTTCGGAAGTCGACATCTCGAACATTATTATCCAGTAGCAGAAGGAGCGGCTAATGGCCGACATACTCTCTCAAGAGGAAATCGACGCCCTACTATCGGCTACCGACGACGGCGACGACGGCGACGGCGACGGCGACGCCGGTGGTGGTGGCGGTGATACGGGCGGCGGCGGCGGTTTCGACGACGGTTCCCAGCGCATTATCACCAGCTACGATTTCAAGCACCCGGCGCGGGTTAATAAGGACCAGTTGCGCACGTTGGAGAATTTGCATGACAACTTCGCCCGGTTGCTGAGTTCGACCTTTTCGGGCGCGATGCGCGCTGTCGTCGACGTCGATACGGCCTTTGTCG
>DQLG01000141.1 GCA_015660315.1 Candidatus Latescibacterota bacterium | reverse complement strand
TTTAGTAACCTTTAGTAACCTATGGCTATATGCCTGACAATTCTGTGACTGGGATCACGTCGGGCAAAAATAAGCTGATGCCGGCGGCACCGGCTCGCTGGGCAAAACGTGCCAACTACCGCGCCAAGTTTCAGCGGCCATAGCTCTCTTCTGTGGTTAGTGTGCCATCAGCCAATCGCAGGTAGCGGGGTTGCCCGGGATGAATCCGCGCTATCGCTTCATAATGGATACTCCCCATCCACCCGCCCCACTGGGCCGCAGATACCTCTTCGTTCCCATCTCGGCCCAATAGCGTGGCGACGGTCCCCCGTTCGACGTGCGGAATATGGCTGATGTCAACCATGGCCATATTCATGCAGATTCGCCCGCGCACCGGCGCGCGCACCCCATTGATCAACGCGTGGCCGATATTGGACAAACGCCGGTCGTAGCCCTCATAATAGCCGACTGGCAAAACGGCGATGCGCATCGGATAGGTCGCGCGATACGTGCGACCATAACCAATATACTCGCCCTCGGCGACATCCTTTACCTGGGCGACCCGCGCCCTCCAAGATAGCACCGGTTGTAAATCGGGTAATTGTGCATCATCTGCTCCCAGACGCCGTTCGAGTGCCGTCGCATAGGTTTCGTTAGAAGGCCATAACCCATAGGCCGCAATGCCGACGCGCACCAAATCGCCATGGGTCACCGGCGAAATCAGCGTTGCAGCCGAGTTTGCCGAATGCAAGATGGCTTGGGGCAAACCAGCATCGGCGAACGCTTGCACGACCTCCTGTAACCTGTTCAGTTGGCTAAGGGCAAAGCGGTGGTCCGTCGTATCCTCGATATCGGCGTAGTGCGTCGTTATCCCCTCTAACCGGACTCCCTCCAGGCGATCAACGCATAGCGCTAACTCAAGCGCCTCAGCCGGTGCAACCCCTTGGCGATTAGTCCCCGTTTCTACTTTGATATGGACACCGAGCGACTGGCCCGAGCGCTGCCCCGCGTTGGCCAGCGCCAGCGCCATTTCGCTGTCGTAAATGGCGACACTGGCCCTCGCGCCTGCAATCTCGGGCGCCTCATCTGGGAACACCGGTCCGCAAATATAAATGGGCGACTCGCGAACCAACCCGCGCAGGGCAATAGCCTCGCCAACACTATTGACGATTAGCCAATCGGCCCCCGCAGCGATAAAAACCCCTGCGCAGGCAGCCAAACCGTGGCCATAAGCATTGCTTTTTACGACAATACCCAGTTCGGTGCCCTGCGACAAACCTCGCCGCAACGTCGTCAAATTAGCCCTTATCGCCTCCGCGCTGACTTCGCACCATGAGATCACCTCCGGCAATGCTTCCACCTAACCTCCCTTGCAGCAATCAACGCGACGCGAAAAGCCCATATTGCTAATATTCCCTATTCCTTGCGGACGACCCAAACCTGGTTGCCATATCCGGGATATACCCCCTGGGAAAAATCACCTCTTAGGGTCTCAACGGCAAAACCACAACCCGCCAACAGGTGCTCCATTTCCCAACGCGAAGTCCACCTCAGTGTAAGCCGAGCAAAAGTGCGCGCCAGTGACTTGCCCGCTGTGTCGACTTCCTCGAATACCATCTCTTGCTCGAAAATCTGCTCATCGGGATCAACATCGCGGCTATACCACACGACGACCTGGTGGCCAGTCTGGCCATCAATAAAATCTGTATCCCTGCGCAGTGGAGCATTAAATCCATCGTCTACGAATTCAGCCAGCGGATCAAAGGTATCAAATACCAGCAAGCCCCCCTCTTCGAGGTGGTCCGCCAGGCATTCGAGCGCATTGATCTGGTCTATGGGGGTTAACAGGTGCTGAAAGGTGCGGTAGGGTATATGAATTTGCGCGAATCGGCGGCCGATATCAAAATCCGTCATATCCGCCTCGACAAACACTACTCGCCCTTGAGTAGCCCGGTCCTCTTGAGCAAGCTTAGCTCTTGCCAGAGAAAGCAAATCGTCATCAATATCCAAGCCAACGACTTCGGCCCCAGCACGAGCCAGGGGCAACGTGATTCTTCCGCTACCACAGCCCACTTCTAATATTGCACCATTCCCGCTGTGAAATTGGCCGACATAGAAGTCGACATCACCTTCCACCCCGACAAAGTAGCGGTCATAGAACCGACTAGGATATGCCCGCATCGCCGATCCTTTGCAGGGGGATAGCAAACCAGAGCAAGTGCAACTCCCGATATACATTGGAAAATAAAATCGACTAATAATGGGCTTTAGAACATCGCTTAACCCTAGCTGGAGCCAGATGAGTATCCTACTCACTTGGCCCCAGCCACATACTAGCTATTGGCAACTTGAAGACCGACAAGCCCATCGCCAGCCTAAAAAGGCTTAAACTACTCGACAGCGCTGGACACCCCGGTGCTAATTAGGCCAGCAGGTCCGCGATAACCGCGCGTTCCTGTTTGAGTTCGTCTTCCGTGGCCTTGATTTTCTCGCGGGCAAAATCGCTCAACGCTAACCCCTGAACGACTTCCCAATTGCCCTTGCCATCACTGCGAACTGGCACGGAAAACATCAAACCCTCTTCGATCCCGTAACTGCCGTCCGAATAGACACCAGAGGAAAACCAATCTCCTTCGGGCGTAGCAGTCTCGACACTCACCACATGATCGAGCGCGGCATTGGCCGCCGAGGCCGCCGAAGACAACCCTCGCGCATCAATGACGGCGGCACCACGCTGTTGGACTACCTGAATAAAATCTTCGCGCAACCAAGCCATATGCCCAATGACTTCGGGCACCGGCTTCCCACCGATTCGCGCATTCTCCGCATCGGGATACTGTGTGGCGCTGTGATTGCCCCAAATCGCCATATTCGTCACATTGGCTACTTTGACCCCGGCCTTATTAGCCAACTGTGCCTCGGCGCGGTTTTGGTCCAGGC
>DQLG01000313.1 GCA_015660315.1 Candidatus Latescibacterota bacterium | reverse complement strand
TCGGTTATCTCTATGAATTGTCCGACAGCCCCCTATTTGCCGTCCCAGTCGTCGACGCCCGTACCTACGTAGACGAAGCCCGCTACCTAAATGAAACCTCCTGGGCGGGTAAACAGGCCCCTTTCTGGCAACCCCCCCTCTACCCTTATGCCCTCGCCGAGCTTTTCGCCCTCGGTGGCGAGAACTATTACCTGCCCCGCCTGCTCCAGGCCGTGCTTGGCGCCCTAATCTGCGTCCTCACTTATTTATTGGGCCGACAGATATTTGGCACAGGTATTGGGTTAGCCGCCGCGCTTTTCGCCGCTGGCTACGGCCCCCTGATCTATTTCGGCGGCGAGTTATTACCCGTATTACCAGCCGTCTTTCTCAATTTACTGCTGCTCTATTTACTCGCCACGAGGCATAGCCAACCCCGCTATCTATTCATCGGTTTTCTCACCGGCCTTTCCGCGCTTACCGTAGCCAATATCCTGCTCTTCTTACCGGTGCTACTCGGCTGGCTCTACTGGAACCAAAAGCGCGAAGGCCACGCGCCACGCGCCGCCCTCAAAGCACCTGCACTTTTGCTCATAGGCTGTACGCTCGTCATCGCGCCAGTCACTTGGCGCAACTTCGCCGTCGGTGACGATCTGGTGCTTATCTCGCATAATGCCGGCATAAACTTCTACATCGGCAACAACGCCGAATACGAGCGCACTACAGCCATTCGCCCAGGGCGCGAATGGCTCGAATTGGTCGAAACGCCAGAGCGCGAAGCCGGCATTGAAAAAGCCTCCGAAAAATCGCGATATTTCTTTGGCCTGTCCTGGGATTACATTTCCGCGCAGCCACTCGATTTCATGGGGTTATTGGCCTATAAAGGCTATCTATTTCTGCGCGGTGACGAAATCCCGCGCAATCTCGATCTCTACTATGCCCGCACCCATTCGCGCCTGCTCTCGCTATTGATGTGGAAAGACGGGCTGGCCTTTCCCTTCGGCCTGGTCGTCCCTTTCGCTCTATTGGGCCTTTACGCCTTCTGGCGCTCACCGGAGGGGCGTTCACCGGAGGGGCGCCTGCTGCTGCTCTTTGTGGCGACCTATGCGGCGTCCATCGTCCTGTTCTTCGTCACCTCCCGCTATCGCATGCCCGCCGTCCCCCCATTATTGCTCTTCGCCGCTTTCGGCGTGCGCGCTCTATGGTTCCTACCGCGCCCCGCACTGATAGCCGTGCCGGTACTGCTGTTGCTCTGCAATGCGGGCACGGGCAAGATGAACAGGGATGGCGATGCGCACGAGCACTATTGGCTGGGCTATGCCTATGAACAAAAGGGCATGCCCGCCAACGCCGCCCGTCACTATCGCCAGGCTATCGAAGAAAATCCCTCCTTCGGGGACCCCTTCCTCAACCTCGCCGCACTGCACGGCGAGGCAGAGCGCTTGGACAAAGCCATCGACCTCTATCGACGCTACCTAGACCACCACCAAGACGAAGACGTGCGCTTCCTGCTAGGCAACACCTGCTTACTCGCCCGCCTCTACGCGACCGAGGGCCAGACAGACCAGGCCATCGGCGAATTTCACAAACTGCAAACACGAATGCCGCAAGTCCCCGAATATCGCATTCGCCTGGCCGATTTGATAATCGAGCAAGAGCAGCAGATTGCGGATGGAACGGCCCTGGCGCAGACCGCCAGATTGGCCGAGGCCGAAGCGCATTTACGCCACACCATCGAACTTGCCCCCCAGGCCGCACATTCCCATTGGAGCCTCGGGATGCTATACGCACGCCAAGGACGATATCCTGAGGCTATTCCGCTCTTCGAAAAACTGATCGAGATCGCTCCACGCGATTACCAAGCCCATATCTTCCTCGGGCATCTCTACCAACGCTCGGGTCGCACGGACGACGCCGACGCCGAATTTGAAGCCTTTAGCCGCAAAAAACGCGCTTACCGCCTAGAAAAAACGGCGCGACGAGAATTCGAAACACAGATCAAGGATCTCTTCGGCGGCTAAGTCTTAGGGGACCCCTATATGCACAATGCGAAACGATTGGCGGTTTTCGGGCTGTTCTTTTTTTCCGGCTCCTGCGCCCTAGTCTACCAGATAACCTGGATGCGCCTCTTCCGGCTGGTCATGGGCAACACCGTCTTCACCTCGGCCACCGTCCTGACCGCGTTTATGGCCGGGTTGGCCATCGGCAGCTTTATCGCCGGCCGCCTCACCGACCGCTCTGCTCACCCTTTGCGCTCATACGCCTGGCTCGAAGTCCTTATCGGCCTTTGTGGCTTTGCCATGATACCCGCCTTCAATGCCCTAGCCCCCGTCTACGGTGGACTCTACACCTGGCTCGGCGACTCGCCGCTCCTGCTCAGCATGGGGCGCTTCCTCGTCTCCGCTGCACTCTTAGCCCTACCCGCGACACTGATGGGGGCAACATTACCGCTATTGAGCCGTTTTATGACGCAACGACTCGAGCGGATGGGACGCGACCTCGGACGACTCTACGCCCTCAACACCCTAGGCGCCGCACTCGGCGCCGCACTCACCGGCTTCCTGCTCGTACCCTCCCTCGGGGTACAGACCACGCTTTGGACCGCGGCGTTGGCCAATTTGAGCATCGGCGCCACCGCCTTTGCCCTAGCGCGCACCTCTGTCGCCTCTCCGGTCGCCGCGCCACAGACCAGTGATCGCGGCGACGTTGCCGCACTCTGGGCTCTCGGTTTGACCGGTTTTGCTTCCATGGTCTATGAGGTTAGTTGGACCCGTACCCTCTCGATGTTGCTCGGCTCTTCGGTATATGCCTTTAGCCTGATGCTCGTCGCTTTTATCTGCGGCCTTGGATTGGGCAGTATGATCCTTGCCGGCTGGATCGACCGCCGCAAAAACCTCCTGCTCACTTTAGCCATTCTCGAATTGGCCATCGGCGCAACGGCCCTCTTGGTCGAACCGCTCTTCGGCCTGCTGCCGCTGGTCGTCGTCAAACTGGTCAATCGCTACGCCGACACTTTCGCGCTTTTACACCTGGCCGAATTCGCCATCGCCCTTGGGCTGATGCTCCTACCGACCTTTGCTGCTGGCGGTGTCTTCCCAGCCGCTGCCAAGCTCTACACCCGCCATCTCGCCAACGTCGGCCGCTCGGTCGGCGACGCCTACGCGGCCAATACACTCGGAGCCGTGCTGGGCTCTTTTGCCGGAGGTTTCCTTTTAATCCCCCTAATCGGAGTCCAGACCAGTATTATCCTCGCGACTTCGCTCAACTTAGGACTCGGCCTTTACTTTCTTTGGCGTGGCAATCTGTTAGCCCGCCCGCTATCGCGCATTTTGGCCGCGGCGGTACTGTTATTGCCGCTG
>DQLG01000775.1 GCA_015660315.1 Candidatus Latescibacterota bacterium | reverse complement strand
TTCTCGGAGCCTGCCATCGGGTGGCCGCCGACAAAATAGACCTCGTCGCTGAAGCTGGCCTGGGCCTGGGCGGCAATGCGCCGCTTGGTACTACCCACGTCGGTGACTAACGTTCCCGGCTCGGCGAGCCGGCCGACTTCTTCAATCAACGCCAGAATCCGCTTGATCGGGGTGCAGATAAAGACCAGATCGGCCCCCCTGAGCGCTTGCTGTAGTTCATCGTAGCCCCCCCCCTCATCGACCACCCCAAGCTCCAACGCCTGGGCGATGGTCTCGCAACGGCTGACCCCGACAATACGCCCGCCCAACCCCAAGCGCTTGAGCGCCAGCCCCATTGAGCCGCCGATCAGGCCCACACCGATAATGACCGTCCGCTGAAAGAAGGCTAGTCCTCCTCTTCCTCAAGATCGACCGCCGCCTGGATGATCTGTCGATAGATCGCCTCCAGCGAATCGTCCTTAATCGGCCCAGAATTGAGGGCTTTGAGCTTCTCGAGCAGCGCCCGTTCGCGTTCGGGATCACGCACTGCGCGCCCCTCGGTTTTTTTGATGCGCCCGATCTCCTGGGCGCAACCCATGCGTTCGTTGAGCAAAACGAGCAATTGCCGGTCTATCGCGTCAATGCGCTCGCGCCAGTCGCTTAGATCCATTCGTGCCCCCTCATCGGTGTCCCATCGCCCGGCGGACCGCGTCCATCGTCGCATCGGCGACCGGACGCAGTTTCTCGACACTTCGGGCTAACACTGCGTCGATATAGGTGGAATCCGCGATTAATTCCCGATAGCGTTGCTGAATCGGCTCGATCTCGGCAATAACCACTTCGGCCACTTCCTTCTTCAGGTCACCATAGCCCTTGCCGGCGAAATGCGCCTCGATCTGTTCCCGACCCTGCCCCGTCAGCACCTGGTAAATACTCAGCAAATTGAAAAGCCCGGCGCGGGCCGGATCAAATACGATACCCTGTTGCGAATCAGTCACCGCGCGCATAATCGTTTTGCGCGCCTTGGCCGGGTCGTCGAGCAAGCCGACGCTGTGGTGGTGCCCCGGGGCCGACTTCGACATCTTAGCGGTCGGGTCGTCAAACCCCATGATGCGCGCCCCTACCACGGGGATGACCGGCTCGGGTATGACAAAAACCTCGCCGAACTTGCGGTTAAAACGCTCGGCGATATCGCGCGTCAGCTCCACGTGTTGTTTCTGGTCGTCGCCGACCGGTACCTCGTGCGTCTGGTAGAGCAAAATATCAGCGGCCATCAGCGTCGGGTAAGTAAAGAGGCCGGTGCCGATGCGCTCGCGCTTGGCGCCAGCCTTGTCCTTGAACTGGGTCATTCGCTCCAACCAACCCATCGGCGTGACGCAGGTCAACAGCCAAGCCAACTCGGTGTGTTCTGGAATATGCGATTGCACGAACAGACGGCACTTTTCAGGGTCGAGACCACAAGCGATATACAGCGCGACCGCATCACGCGTACCTTGACGCAGCGCGTCGGGGTCATAGTCGACGGTGATCGCGTGCTGATCCACCACGCAGAAGATGTTGTCGCGGCTCTCGAGGTTGCCCAGCCAATTGCGGATGGCCCCAATATAATTGCCGATATGTATATGCCCTGAGGGCTGAATGCCCGAAAAAACGCGTTTAGTCACGTGCCCAAGATCTCCCTCACTTTAGCCCCAATATCCTTTTCTCGCATCAACGACTCGCCAACCAAGATCGCGCCAACGCCGGCTTCCTCGAGCCGCTCGACATCTTCGCGGTGCGCAATTCCGCTCTCGCTGACCACCACCGCACCCTCCGGCATCTCCGACAGCAACTCGAAAGTCGTTTCCAAAGTCGTCTCGAAGGTCTTTAGGTTCCGGTTATTAACGCCGATCAATTCGGCGCCAGCCGCTTTGGCCTGCGTCAATTCCTCGCCATCGTGTATTTCGACCAAAACACTCAGCCCCAACTCACCGGCCCAGCCGATATAATCATCTAATTGGCTCGAATCCATCAACGCCACGATCAACAAAATCGCGTCGGCACCGATAACCCGGGCCTCGTGTAGTTGGTATTCGTCGATAGTGAAATCTTTGCGCAAAACCGGCAAGCCCGCCGCGGCCTTGGCCGCCTGTAAGTAGGCATCGCACCCCTGAAAATAAGCCTCGTCGGTCAGTACCGAAAGGCAGCGCGCGCCATTGGCCGCATAGGCCTCGGCGATCTGTGCGGGATTAAAGTCGGCGCGGATCAGTCCCTTTGACGGTGAGGCCTTTTTTACTTCGGCGATCAACGCAATGCCGTCTTCAGCCAACGCGCCGCGAAAATCGGCCGGCATCGGTGTGTCGCGGGCGTGGGCGCGCACGTCTGCTAGGCTACGTTGGCGTTTTCGCGCATCGACAAATCCACGTTTATACGCGGCGATCTCCTCTAAAATATTCGCCATATCAGGCGTTGCTCACTGCAACCAAACGGTCCAGCGCCTGGCGAGCCTTGCCCGAATCGATCGACTCGCGGGCCACGTCAATACCGGCCGCCATATCACCGACCAAGCCCCCAGCGGCGATCGCCGCCGCTGCATTGAGCAGCACCACATCGCGCCTCGGCCCTTGCTCGCCATCGAGCACCGCACGCAGGATCTGCGCGTTATGAGGCGCATCGCCGCCAGAAAGCGCCTCGGGCGCGACCGTCTGCAAACCAAAATCCCCCGGGCTGACCTCACGCGTAGTCACCTGCCCACCATTGAGCTCACTGAGCTTCGTCGGCCCCGTCAACGTGATCTCGTCGAGCCCGTCCGAACCGTGCACTACAAACGCCCGTTGCGAACCCAGCTCATTGAGTACCCCGGCAACTTTATCCGTCAGACCGCCGTCGTAGACGCCAATCAACTGCCGCTTAGCACCGGCGGGGTTGGTCAGCGGTCCCAATGCATTAAATACGGTGCGCACCGCCAGCTCTTTGCGCGGGCCGATGGCGTATTTCATCGCCCCATGTAACGCCACCGCGAAGAGAAAACCAATGCCGACCTCGTCGATGCACTGGCCCACTTTTTCCGGCGAAGCTTCGATATTGACGCCCAATTCGGCCAGCACGTCGGCCGAACCACACTGACTCGAAATCGAACGATTACCGTGTTTGGCTACTGCCGAACCCGCGCCGCAGGCGACAAAGGCCACCGTTGTCGAAATATTAAACGTGCCCGAACCGTCGCCGCCAGTGCCGCAAGTATCGATGAGATTTGTACGCGAAGTCTTAATCGGCGTAGCCTTCTCGCGCATACCCTCAGCGCAACCGACGATCTCGTCGACGGTCTCGCCCTTGATGCGCAGCGCAACGAGAAAAGCGCCAATTTGCGCGTCAGTAGCCCCACCGCTCATAATCTGGTCCATTACCGCGCGCGCTTTTACGCGGTCCAGATCCGCGCCGGCGATCAAGTCCTGTACGGCTTCCTGTATCATAGTATAGCTCCTCAAATACGGAGAAAATTAGCTAATAGCTGTTTACCTTCGATCGTCAAAACGGATTCGGGGTGAAACTGCACTCCTTCGACCGGCCAATGCCGGTGCCTCAACCCCATAATCGTCCCATCCTCGCTCTCGGCCGAGACTTCTAGACAGTCGGGCAAACGCTCCCGGTCAACCGTCAGCGAATGATAACGGGTCGCGACCAACGGGTTCTGCAACCCGGCAAAGAGCGTGCGACCATCATGGCGCACCGCAGACGTTCGTCCGTGTACGATCTCACCGGCCTCGACAACCCGTCCACCATACACTTGCGCAATAACTTGGTGCCCCAAACAAACGCCCAAAATTGGCAACGACCCACCCAACCTTTCGACTAACGCGAGTGAAATCCCCGCCTGCTCAGGGGTTGCGGCCCCCGGAGATATCACCACCCGCTCGGGCACCAACGCCACCGCTTCGTCGACCGTCAATTCGTCGTTGCGAAAGGTCCTGGTCTCAGCGCCCAACTCCTCCAGATACTGCACCAGATTGTAGGTAAAGGAGTCGTAGTTATCAAGTACCAGAAGCATGGGACGACTAGCGAGCCAGTCGCTCGATGACTTGCGCGATCAATCGCAATCCGAGATCGCCCTTGAGTGTCAGAATCGACTCGGGGTGGAACTGCACCGCCGCCAACGGCAGATCCCGGTGTTCGAGTGCCATAATTACCCCGTCCTCGGTCTGTGCCAGCACCTGGAAACACTCTGGCAGCTTATCCGGCAAGGCATAGAGCGAATGATAGCGCCCGGCAATAAACTCCACGGGAAAACCATCGAGGATTCCCTCCGGCGTGCATTGCACCGGCGAGCTCTTACCGTGCATCGGATAGGAGAGCACCCCCAACTCGCCGCCAAAGGCCTGGACTATGCCCTGCAAACCAAGACACACGCCGAAAGTCGGCAATTCGCGCCGCACGCATTCTTTGACCAAATCCGGCACCGCAAACTCTTCAGGCGTGCCCGGCCCCGGTGAGATAAAGACCAGGTCGGGATCGACATCGGCAAAAATGCGGTCCAGGTCCGGCAATCACCGCGGCCCACTACAGTCCTTCGACATCGCCGCGCGCACCGTCACCACCTCGGCCCCGGTCTGCCGCACATAGTCACCGAGCGTGTGCACGAAGGAGTCGCGATGGTCGACGAAGAGCACCCGCTTTCCCCGCCCAGAAGCCGCGATCGCAGTAGCGATGTCCTCCTTGGTGTCACTGACGCCGATCACCGCATTGATGAAGGCCTCGGCCTTGGTGCGGGTTTCGCGTTCCTCGTCATCCGGGTCTGAGTCACAAAGCAGGGTCGCCCCCACTCTCACCTTGGCGTCACCGCCCTCCAGGTGCACGGTGCGAATCGTGATCCCTGTATTGACCTCACCACTGAAGAGCAGCATGCCGATGCACCCCCCGTACCAACGCCTGGCCGAGTTTTCCCGATCTTCAATTTTCTGCATCGCCGCTGGTTTGGGCGCGCCAGTAAGCGTCACCGCCCACATGTGCGAAAGCAGCGCGTCGAAGCCGTCGCAGTCGTCTTTCAGCTCGCCGACTACATGGTCTACCGTGTGAAAAAGTTTCGAGTACTGCTCTATCATCCGCCGCCCGATCACTTTCACAGACCCCTCCTTGCAGATCCGCGCCTTGTCATTGCGGTCGACGTCGGTGCACATCGTCAGCTCAGCCTCGTCCTTCTTGGAATTGAGCAGATCGCGAATCTGTTCGGCGTCCTCGATCGGCGTTTTGCCGCGGCGAATCGTCCCCGAGATCGGACTAGTTTCAATAAAAGAGCCGTCAGCCCGCACGAACATCTCGGGCGAGGCGCCGACCAGATGCTCGCCGCCGAGGTTTATCAGAAATTCGTAGGGACTCGGGTTTACACGGCGAATATTCTCATAGAGGTCGCGCGGGCTGCCCGGATAACCGGCGCTGAGCACCTGGCTCGGCACGACCTCGAAAAAATCACCGCGTTCGGTCCCGGCGATCACCTCGCGCACCTTGTCGGCGTATTCACCCGGCGCGTGGTCGCAACAGACCTCGGTCCTCCCCCCGCGCACATAGGGCACCGCGTCCGTGCCGCGTTCCATCCCGGCGGTCGACAATCCGTCCAGGGCAAATTCATAACGATAGCGCAGCCCCTGTTCTTTCCTGTGGTCGACAACAATCAACTCGTCCGGTAAAAAGAGATGCAAATCGGGCTGGTCCTCCCGCCTTTCGTGGCGCAAGTCGATCGGTTCGAACTGGAAGACCAAGTCGTAACCCATCGAGCCGTACAAACCCAGGTGCCTTTCGCCCTCGGCCTGCATCTGCGCCACCAGCGCGCGCATAACGCTAAAAATCGTCGGCTGCTTCGAACGCTCCTCCTCGGGGAAATACGCGGGCATCGGCGCCACCGTGCCCACCAGTTCACCACC
>DQLG01000598.1 GCA_015660315.1 Candidatus Latescibacterota bacterium | reverse complement strand
TCAGCCGGGTTTTAGCGTGGGGTATCTGGAGCAGGAACCGGAGTTGGAGGCGGGCAAGACGGTGCGGCAGATCGTCGAGGGAGGGGCGCAGGAGACGGTAGACATGCTGAGGGAATACGAGCAGATCAACGCCAAGTTTGCCGAGCCGATGGAAGACGACGAGATGAACGCGCTAATCGAGAAACAGGCCAAGGTCGCCGAACGGCTGGACGCGACGGGGGCCTGGGATTTGGACGCGCGTTTGGAGATGGCGATGGACGCCTTGCGCTGTCCACCCGAGGATCAAGTGGTAGACGTGCTTTCAGGCGGCGAGAAGCGGCGGGTAGCGCTGTGCCGCTTGTTGTTGTGCAAACCGGATGTCCTGCTGCTCGACGAGCCGACTAACCATCTCGACGCGGAAACGGTGGCGTGGTTGGAGGGCCATTTGCAGCAGTATCAGGGCACGGTCATTGCCGTCACGCATGATCGCTACTTTTTGGATAATGTCGCCGGGTGGATTTTGGAGATGGACCAGGGGCGCGGTGTGCCGTGGAAGGGCAATTATTCCTCGTGGTTGGAGCAGAAGGATGAGCAGCTGCGCTTGGAGCAGAAGACCGAGGGCGCGTTGCACAAGACGCTCGAACGCGAGTTGGAGTGGGTCCGTATGACGCCCAGGGCCAGACAGCAGAAGAATAAAGCCAGAGTCAGGGCTTACGAAGAGCTGATCAACCAGGATAAGGTACAGCGCAACGAAGAAATGCAGATCTATATCCCGCCGGGCTCGCGCTTGGGTGATATCGCCATTGAGACCAAGGGCGTGAGCAAGAGTTATGACGATCGCATTCTGTTTGAGAATATGGAATTCACGCTGCCTTCCGGCGGGATCGTCGGGGTCATTGGGCCGAATGGTGCGGGTAAGACGACCTTGTTTCGTTTAATTACGGGGCAAGAGATACCCGATAGTGGTTCGATCGAGATCGGTGAGACGGTGCAATTGGCCTATGTCGACCAGAGCCGGGAGACGCTGTCGGGGGAGAATACGGTTTGGCAGGAGATCTCAGGTGGTGAGGACGATATTGAGTTAGGCGATCGCACAATGAGCTCTAGGGCCTATGTCTCGCATTTTAATTTTGGTGGTGGCGACCAGCAGCAGCTCGTCGGTACGCTCTCGGGCGGGCAGCGCAACCGGGTGCATCTGGCGAAGGTGCTCAAGGAGCAGGCCAATGTGCTCTTGCTCGATGAGCCGACCAACGACTTGGATGTGAATACGTTGCGGGCCTTGGAAGAAGGCTTAGAGAATTTTGCTGGTTGCGCGGTAATCATCAGTCATGATCGCTGGTTTCTCGATCGCATAGCGACGCATATCCTGGCTTTTGAGGGCGATAGCCAGGTGTATTGGTTTGAGGGCAATTTCTCCGAATACGAAGAAAATAAAAAAATGCGCCTTGGCGAGGATTCGATTGTGCCGAAGCGCGTGCATTACCGTCAATTGACTAGAGACTAATATCCCGCGCACTCCCGATCCATCGTGGCGCGACGGCCTGCACAGTCTGTGCCCGGCGAATTTTCCAAACTCGATGCCTTGTTGAGCGAGGTCTTTCGTCCGGGCATGGCGGCTGAGTATCCGCATCGGCGCAATGGGCTCGTGGAATTGGGGGAGTAGGAACTGTTCGTGCAAGTTTTTGCGCGGCGGGACAAGCTGATCGTGGTCGGTGCGGGGCATCTTGCGATTCACTTGGTGCCCTTTGTGCAGACGTTGAATTTTGCGGTGATGGTCACTGACCCACGGTAGGTCTTTGCGGATGCGGCGCGTGTTACCGGTGCCGCCAGACGAGCGGGTGGATATCTGGCAGCTGGATGACGATACTTATGCGGTGCTGTTGACGCACGAACCGAAGATTGATGATGAGGCGTTGGCGGTGTTGTTGGGGGAAGGGTTGCGGGTGTGGTCTATTGGTGCCTGGAAGACGCTCTTGGAGAGGGTTTCCCGTCGGGCCCATCCCTCTGGGTCACTGCGAGGGCCAGTATCGCGTCGGCGGCCATCGGGCGGTGGTTGGAGAGACCGCCCGCCAAAGTTGGAGCCGGTGTGGTGCAAGATGTCGAGAGCTTCGCCGATTCTACCGGGTATCGGTTACTCTTTTTCCGGCTGCAATAGCTGTGTTGTTTCCGCCTTTTCCTCTATCTCGTTCCAATCCCACAATTGCGGTATGAACTCCACATCGGCCCACAACTGTGCTTGGTCGGCGTAGTGCGGGCTGGCGGGGTGGCCGGAGGCACCCAGTGGCGAAATCCAGCGCGAGCGCTTCCAGTCGGAAGGGTCGTGGATATAGCGGTTGACAGAGAGGCCGGTGACGGTGAAGGCGTCAAAGGCGTGGCTGCCGGCAAGGGGCGTGTCGGCATCGCCGTGTACTGCAAGCGACGGCGGGTCCAATGCATCGGCGGCTGCGGGGAAGATGGCGGAGAGCGGGTGTTGCGGTTTGGTGCGGTGCAGGCGGCCCCATTGCCAACTACTCATATTCTCGCCGAGTTCGACTGTGAGGTCGGCGAGGGCCTCGGTAAAGGCGTCGGTTAGGGCATCATTCCAACTTTGGCCGGCAGGCAGTAGGGCGGTATCGTCGTTGGCGAGGGCGTTTACGATCTCGATGTGGAGCAGCCGCCAGTGGTGGTCGCCACCGGTTTGCGCGAGCAGGGTCGGGGCGTCATCGCCGAAGAGGTGTTGTGCGACGTGCAGGCCGAGCAGGGCGCGGGTTTTGCCGTAGATCGTGGGTTGCACCTGGTCGCGGTCGATTTGATGGTTCCATTGGCGCAGGAGATTTAGGGCTTGTGCGCCAATGGGGTCGGGTGGGTCGATTTGCAGCAGGGCCTTGGTGAGAACTTGGGCGGGGAGGGAGACGCGTTCGGCGTGGATGGCGCCCATATCGTTGGGGGTGGCTGTGCCTTTTTTCAGTTCGAGAATGCGGCTCTGGATGCGGCGGGCGCGGTAGTCTGGGCTAAAGGTCAGGCCGACATAATAAGGGTAGTCGGCGTTGGTGACGCGTTGGTTGCAGGTGATGGCGTAGCCGGCTGCGGGGTTGATGGACTTGGGTAGGTCGGCGTGCGGAATATAACCTTGCCATTCGTGCTCGCCGGTCCAGCCCCGCACAGCGCGCCAGCCATTCGAGGATTGGCGGATGGGAATTTTGCCTTCGTGTAGATAGCCGTAGTGGCCGTCGACATCGGCGACTGCGTAGTTGTTAACGCGATCGGTCCAATGGGCGAAGGCTTGGTGCAAGTCGTTGACGGAACGCGCGTGCATGGCGTCGCGGGCGGTGTCGGGCCAGGGGGTGCCTTGGATCAGGCCGGGGTCTGAGATGGCGACGGCTTGGCCGCTGCGCGGATCGCCGGCGATGGTGGGCCCGTGGCGGGTGATGACGACTTCGAGGTCGACGGGGTCTGCGCCGCGGATATGGATTTTCTCTTGTAGCGTTTCTGCTGGGTGCCATTCGCCTTTGAATTCGTATTGCAATTCGCCGTCGCTCTCGCGAAAGCGTTCGATAAAGAGATCTTGCGTATCGGCGTTGCCATAGGTCATGCCCCAGGCGACGTGGGTGTTGTGGCAGAAGTGCAGGATGCCGGGCACGCCGGGTACCGAGTAGCCGATGATTTCGAAGTCGGGGCAAGCGAGGTGAGCTTGGTAATAGACGGAGGGGGTGTCGAGGCCGCGGTGGGAGTCGCCGGCGACCAGTGGCAGGCCGGAGTCGGTATAGGCGCCGGAGATCGACCAGGCGTTGGAGCCGGGGTCGGTTTCGTTGAGCCAGTTGGCTTCTTTGGCCGCTTGCGAGAGTTGGTCTAGGCCGTCGAGGGGGGCGCCGGAATACACATCGCCGGGCGGCACGGTGAGCAGCTGGCCTTCGGGGTAACCTTTGATGATTTGTGCGAGATTTTCAGGGCCGATGGCTTGTGCTAAACGGGTGCGCCAGAGTTTGGGCTCGTAGGTGCCGAGCAGGCTATTGCGCATTTTGTAGACGGCGAGGCAATGCCAACTTTGCCAGGGTTCAGGGCGTTGTTCGAGCAAGGTGTATTCGATGGGTAGCGCTTGGGAGGTTGCGAGGAAAGCGTTGATGCCGGCGGTGTAGGCATCGAGCATCGTACGGGCTTCGGGGCTGGAGGCTTGGTAGTCTAATTGGGCGGTGCGGCCCATGCCGGCGGCGCGCAATAAGCGGTCGCGGGCTAGGCCTGAGGGGCCGGCGAACTCTCTCCAGCGGCCCAAGGCTTGGTGGCGGTCGAAGTCCATATGCCAGAGACGGTCTTGCGCGGTGGCGAAACCCTGGGCGAAGAACAGATCGGCTTCGGATTGTGCTTTGATGTGGGGGATGCCCCAGGGGTCGCGGTGGATGGTGACGGGGTGTTCGAGGGCTGGGAAATGTTGGGTGGTTTTGACGTCGGGTAGGGCGGCTTGTAGGTCTTTTTTG
>DQLG01000748.1 GCA_015660315.1 Candidatus Latescibacterota bacterium | reverse complement strand
CTTACAGGGTCCCAATAGGCCCTTTGCTAAAGGGCAAGGTCAATTGGCGGCGGTGCGGGTGGTCGGCCGGAAATTAAAACATTAATATTAATTGTGCGAAATAAACTACCTATAAATATATCTCACAATAATAAAAGGTAAATCGAGTGAAGATCGCGAAACTAGATACATACGTCGTCAGCGTTCCGTATCGCCGACGAGAAAATAGCGCTCGCGTGCGTCGGGATGGGGTGACATCGGTCTTGGTGCGTCTGCAAACAGACGATGGCCTCATTGGGTGGGGTGAGTCGTGTCCTGGACCCAATGTCGCAAGCATCCGCGAGGCGGTTGTGGCTGCTGAGCCGATACTCATTGGCAGTGATCCGTGGAATACCGAGCAATTGGCGCATCATTATTTTCATACCGCGCATTGGGATTTGCGTCCAATGACGGGTAACTTCGCCTACGCTGGTTTGGATATGGCCTTGCGGGACCTTCAGGGTAAAGCCTGCGGTCAGCCCTTGTATCGCTTATTTGGTGGTGCGGTGCGCAAAGAAGTCGATTATTTCTGCTATTTGTCGGCGGATTCACCCGATTCAGTCGCCGCGCAAGCACAAAGGGCAACGGCGGCGGGTTATAGTGTCTTTTATCTCAAAGTCGGTGTGGACCTTGATCTAGAATTGGCCATGGTAGCGGCTTTGCGGCAGGCCATTGGCTCTGAAGGGAAAATACGCATTGATGCCAATGGCGCTTGGTCCGTCGCTGAGGCGGTGCGCAACCTCGATGCCTTTGACCGTTACCAAATTGATTTTGCAGAACAACCCGTGTCGCAAGATCCCATTCGCAATATGGTCGAGCTCAAACAGAAAGTGCGTGTGCCCATAGCGGCTAACGAAGGTTTGTGGCGCCAAGCTGATGTGTGGGAGGTCATTCGGGCTCGGGCAGCGGATGTGTTGTGTTTCAGTCCCTATTGGGTCGGTACTCTGGCCGCGTTCCATCATTTGTCTCATGCGGCAGCCAACGAGGGTTTGGCGGTTTGCCGTCATACACATGGTGAACTAGGGCTGATGGCGGCGGCATCACATCATCTGTGTCTGACGTTGCCAAATTTGCTCATCGGCAACCAACAAACCGCGGCGCTAATGGATGGCGATATTCTCACCGCAGATCTGCCCATCGCTAAAGGTCCGGTCTGGGGCATTCCTACTGGAACGGGTTTAGGGGTCGAAGTCGACTTCAGTAAGGTTGAAAAATACCAGCAAGTCTATAATGAACAAGGGCAGTTTCTGCCCTACCAACCAGAGATGTTTAACGACTGAGGGCATTTAGAGCTATTCCACGATTTGATTTAATGCAGGGCACAAATCGGATAAGATGGTTGGGCCGGCCCCCTAATCGCAATTGCATGATGCACAGCGAGGCAAATAAAACGATGTGCTTGCGCTTCTTGGCAGGCTTATGTACCATTGAGTAAACCTATATTTTTCAATGGGCTACTTAAGTTTTACTGCTGATTCCATAGCCCGTATGCTGCGAGGAAATACAAGGCGGAATGGGGCGCTAAATATTGCGAATGATGGTTCCCCCGGTGTGACATAATCGCGTATTTTTCACCCTAGTTATATCCTGCTGAGCACAGATTGTGATAATCGCTATGAATCTTCTGCGAAATTTATTCGCGAAAAAAGCTAAATCGATTCCAACTATAACCCCTAAACCGATTCCCGAACCGCACCCCGAAGACTTTAATGCGGCAGGCGTCCTGCTCGATTTGGCGGAGCGGCGGGATGTGGACTTGGTGCTGCGGGGATTGGATGCTCACCTCGAAAGGATTCAGGAACAGGATCGCGAGCCTGAGGCTTTGCGGTTGTTGTCTTGGGCTGAGGAGGAACTGAACCTAGCGCAATCACCGCAACCAGCACAATACGCTCTGCTCGGCAATATTTGTCAACGGTTGGAACCGACGCAAAACGCTGATTCGCTGCAGAGGGCACTAGGTTTTTATAGCGTTGCATTGACGGGCTACCAGGAAGCGCGCGAGCTGGAGGGCACGGCCGTAGTCCTGAACAATATGGGGCTTGCTTTGCTTGCCTTGGCGGGGACTGACGCCCGCCAATATGCGGAGGCGATCCCGCTATTGGAGGAAGCATTGTATTTTTACGAAAATGGCGAGGATTGGCCGCGTCGCGCCGATATCTGTTTAAGCCTTGGTGAGGCTTATGCGGGTCTTGAAGAGCCGGGTTTTGACCATTATGAGTTGGGGCGCGATTTCTTGGAGCGTAGTAGGGCGCTATACGAACGTTGCGATGATGAGCATGGCCAGGCGATGGCACAAGGTCAACTTGGCGATGTATATGTCGAATTGGCGGCGCAGGATCGGCAAATATCGTTGGAAAAGGCCGTTCGTCATTATCGCAATGCCCTGGCGCTTTTTGTCGATTTAGGAGAACCATTGGTGGTCGCCCGATATCAGGAACGCTTGGCCAATGCTTATGGCGGTCTCGGCGAGGAAGAGCACTTGCGCAAAAGCCTGCGGGCAGCGCAAAGGGCGGTCGAATTATACGAAAAACATGAGCAAAAAATGGCTTTGGCTCGTGCGGGACTGGGGCTTGCGCGGATTCATCTGGCCTTGGTTGGTTTCGGCGCGGAAGATGAGCTACTGCCCGGTTTTGAACAATTGCGACGCGCATTAGGACTTTTTCGCGACCTCAACGATCGCAGTGGTCGGGCTGAATGCCTGTTGCAGTTGGCGCAGATTTATCAATATGGCGAATCCGATCGGCAGGATGCCGACTTGAGACAGGCCTTTGATTGCCTGACAGAAGCGCTGGCCATTTATCGTCTGCAAGGCCAGGATGAGGCCGTTGCGCTTGTGCAACGGCAATTGCATGCACTGGAGCAACTCAATGACCAGGCGGGGTGAGTAAAAATAAATGCTACTCTTGTGCAACCTCGGCCGATGGGTAGTTAAGATACTTTGGGGAAATGCGGTCAATGCTTGGCGCCTGTTCGAATTCTCCATAGCAGTCGTTGTGGCTTTGGTGCAATTTTTCCGCCGGCAGGGTTTCCGTTCCGCCTTTCGCGTGACAACACTACAAGTTTATTTTACCGGCTTGGAGGCTATGCCTTTTTTGGGGCTGTTGTCACTTTTGCTGGGGTTTGTCGTCATAGCACAGTCGCTGCCCCAGTTTCAAGGTGTGGGAGCGCATGCTCTAATCGGTCAGATCTTGGTGATCAGCATTGTACGCGAACTGGGACCGATTATAACGGCGATGGTTGTGATTACCCGATCCGGATCGGCGATGGCCACCGAGATGGCGACAAATCGCATAAGCGGGCAGGTCGAAGCGCTTGAGGCGATGGGCATAGATGTTTTCCACTTCCTTGTGGTGCCCCGGGTGTTGGGGTGTATGATCTCGATGTTTTGCATGATTGTCTTTTTTGATATCATCGCGCTGGTGGGAGGGTTTCTTGTTGCCAGCACTAAGTTGACGATGCCCTTTACCCTTTACTTGCAGTATATATTTGCCTCCTTGGCCCCGCTTGACCTCTATCTTAGTCTGTCAAAGGGCCTGCTTTTCGGCGTTATTATTGCTTTATTCTCCTGTTATCACGGACTTAGAGCGCGAAGGGCGATCTACGAAGTCCCGATGGTTGCGCGTTCCGGGGTGATTCAGGCGATGTTTTTTGTATTTGTATCCAGCGCTGCCATCTCTGCCCTATTTTATTGGATTTAACGAGCCTGCGATGTCAACCGTTATAGCATTGCGAAATCTCTCGCTGCAAATGGGACAAAGCCTTTTGCTGCAGCAGGTAAATCTCGATTTGGCGGAGGGAGAGACGGGGGTGATCGTCGGTGATACAGGCAGCGGCAAATCGACCCTATTGCGGTTAATATTGGGCTTGCCCGGTATGCAACGGGAGGATCAGGCTCTGATAGAGGGCGAGGTGGAGGTCGCCGGTCGCCAAATTTTCGATTTGACTCAGGGGCAATTGCAGGAATTGCGGCGGCAAGTCGGGGTGGTCAAGGGAGGAGGAGGTCTGATCGAGAACATGGATGTGCGGCGGAATATATGCCTGCCGCTTGCCTATCACGCCAGCCATATCAGCGGCGACGATATAGATAGGCGCTGTGTTGAAATCATGAACCGCTTGGATATCGCGCATCTTGCTGTATTGGGGCGGCGGCCGGTTGCCTTGAACGCCGAAGAGCGGGCCTACGTGTCTTTGGCTAGGGCGCTAATGGTCGAACCTATTCTATTGCTTGCCGATGATGCAACGTTGGGTATGGGGGAAGAGACAGCGCAACGTTTTATCGCGCATCTATTCACCGGTCGAGGATTGCCCAGATTGATCGTGACAACGAGGTTGTTACCCTATATAAATAGAGGCGATCGCTTTTACTTATT
>DQLG01000716.1 GCA_015660315.1 Candidatus Latescibacterota bacterium | reverse complement strand
TATCGTCCTATTTAACAAAGAAGAATTGGATCGCCCGCTGGCCAAAGACGACGCGCGCGCCTTGCACGTATTAAATGTCATCGGCTGCCGCCAGGGCGACAGTTTCGACGTCGGCCTGATCGACGGTCCACGCGGCAAAGCGCGCATCGAAGCCGCCACCCACCGCGGCCTAGAACTCGATTTTCATTTCAGCGAAACGGTGCCCAGGCTCTATCCCGTGACGATGATAATCGGCCTACCGCGCCCGCCGAGCGCCCGCCGCATCCTCAAAGACCTGACGACGCAGGGAGCCGATACGCTGCACTTCGTCGCCACCGACAAGGGCGAAAAATCCTATCTGAAAAGCCGGCTGTGGACGGAAGGGGAATACGAACGCCTATTGCAAGAAGGCGCCGAGCAAGCCTTTTGCACGCGCCTGCCCGAAGTCGTCATACACGAATCCCTGACAACGTGTATCGAGCAACTCGGCGATGCCACCGACCGACTCGCCCTCGACAACTACGAAGCCGCCATGCCCCTGGGCACTTTCCAAGCCAGCCAAGAACGCTGCGTATTGGCCATCGGCTCCGAACGCGGCTGGTCGGCGGCCGAACGCAATTTATTACGCAAAAACAGCTTTGAATTGGTGAACTTAGGAGATCGCGTACTCAAGACCGAAACCGCGTGCATTGCTGGTTTGACGCTGATCTTGCATAAGATGTCCATATTCTAATACAGCCATTGCGCGTCATTGAAATCAACAATATGCCACTGCTTAGTCGGCGTCTTCCCTCCCGAGCCGTCCTCCCTATTACTTTTGCGTCGCTACCCTCTTTTTCGGATCGCGCGCATCCGCCACCGCCTGCTGCTTACGCGCCATCTCCTGCGCCGACTCGTAATACTTGCCCTCCCGATCAAAAGGCGGGCTATAATCAATCGCCCCCTCCGGATACAAATACCAATCCTCCCGTCCCACCCTATAACCACGAATAAACGCCCGCGGCGCATCGTCGGTCACATAATTGACCACATACAAATCCCCGTCGTCCAACTGCACCCAACCCGAATAGCCGCTGTCGGGCGAAACCGAACGGTCATTGTCCAAAAAGGCGAAGCGTGCCTCGGCATCCGCGCGATAATCTTCCTGCGTCTCCGACGCCATCGCACCCGCAAAACCTTTCAGCGCCTCTGCCGGCGTCTCCACATACAGACCCAACGAAGTCGACAGCCCGCACGCCACGCGATAGGTCACCGCGATCTCCCCAGAACGCAAACGCCCTGCCGACGGCCGACCCAGACAATGCATCATCTGCGTCCGCTGCGGCCTTGACCAGGTGCGCCCGCCATCGCGCGATAAACTCTTCCAGCCACAGACCCGCTCGCCGTCCTCGCGGATATAACACACCAGTGCACCGTCGTCCAATTCGACAAAATCACCCTCGTTCAGCCGCCAGGGCCCCTCGTTGATTTTAGGCCCCTCCGGGTCGGGGATCTTAAACGGTCCTTCCCAGTTGTTACCTTTGTCTTCCGACAAATAAACCGTCTGTGTCTCTATAAAATCCTCTTCGCCCTTTTCACCTGGCCATTGCTCCGTCACCCCGACGATCAACCGCCCATCAGAAAGCTCCTTGATCGAAGGCACGATCCCCTCGCTAATACCCGTCTCCTCCGGGCCTTGCCAGGTCGCGCCCGAATCGGTGCTGCGAAAAAGTAGGTTCGAGCACATATTCGGTTCGAGATACTCGGCAAAGGTATCCCGCCACAATAAATCGACGATCAGTAATAGCGTGCCGTCGGCGCAGGCGGTGATGCGCGAGCAGTTGAGACGGCCCTTGCCGGCCTCAGATTCCTCGCGCGTGCGCTCGACAACCACCTGGCGCGGTCCCCAACTCAACCCCCGATCAAAGCTCCGGCGCACGATCACCTTTGACCACGGTCGCGCGCTGTGGCATATGCTCTCGCGATATGTACAAACTAAAGTGCCGTTTGGGGTCTGGGCTATATCGGCAAAGGCCTCGTAGATGTCGTCATTTCTTGAGACGGTGATCGTTTGCATGCCTGATCCTAACATCGCGTTGAGGTGCATATTTGTCTTAGCGAGCGATAGAATATCGATTTCTCCGTTAGCAAGCAAGCCAGAATTGCACCATTGAGCAAAATGGCAGTAGGCAAAAAGCCCACGCCTTTTTCATTTGCTGCGGTTCCCTAAATGCCGTATTTCAGGAGCGAATTTCGCGACATTAACTGCGCCATCTTCTACGGCGAGGATAAACGATTGCAACAGGCTATACTATTCATCTTGGCACAGTCGGCGGTGGTCTTTTAATCACCCTGGATGGCGGCGAGAACTGGGGGAAGCTGGCTAAGGAATTCGACGAGATCCGCTCCGTGCTGGTAACGCCCAACTAGGCTTATAGGTGGCCAAACCGGACCCCCTTGGTCTTGGCTGCGAAAAACAGACACCTCTTCGACCAGGCAGCGGTGAAGGCGGCGTGCTCTGGATGGGTATGGCGGCCACTGGGTCCACGTGATCCCCGACGAATTGCTAGTCATCGTACACCGAACAAACACCGATAATGAGCAGAAAGTATCAACGCCGGATTATATCGTACTGCAAATAATGATCAGGAAGGCGCGCAACACGACCGCGTCGCCCCGAGCACCCCTCGTAGATTAGCCCGACAGTGCCTAGGGGACCCGCAATTTTTCACTTACGCCTTGCACAACCACCCGGAGTTCCCCAGTTTTCGCCCTACGCCATACCATCAACAAGCTACGAAAGGCTTCTCCTCCATGAGCGAAATCGGCCGCCCGAAAGACGCACTCGACACCCCCGCCCTCTGGGTAGACCTCGACAAGATGCAGGCCAATATCCAAAGCCTGGCCGCGTTGTGCAAAGAAGCCGGCGTGCAGTGGCGCCCGCATACCAAGGGCATTAAAGTCCCGGCCATCGCCCACCTGGCCGTGCGCGCTGGGGCCATCGGCGTCACCTGCGCCAAGCTCGGCGAGGCCGAAGTCATGGCCGCCAGCGGCGTCCTCGACCTGCTCGTCGCCAATCAAGTCGTCGGCCCGCGCAAAGTCGAACGCCTGGTCCGCCTCAGCCGCCACGCCGATGTCAAAGTAGCCGTCGACTCTGCCGCCAATGTCGCAGAGATCGGTCGCATCGCCACCGCCGCCGGCGCCAAAGTCAACGTGCTCGTCGAGCTCAACACCGGCATGAACCGCGCCGGCGTGCAACCCGGCGAAGCCGCCCTCGCCCTCGCGCGCCTGGCCCACGAAACCCCCGGTGTGTGCTTTAAAGGCCTGATGGCCTGGGAAGGCCACACCGTCAAGATCCCAGATCCAGCAGAAAAGCGGCTCGCCGTCGAGAAATCCGTCGGCCAGTTGCAAGAAAGCGTCGCCCTCTGCCGTGCAGCCGGATTGCCCGTCGACATCGTCAGCGGCGGCGGCAGCGGCACCTACAAGGTCACGCCCTTTTTAGACGAAATCACCGAGATCCAAGCCGGCGGCGCGATCTTCTCCGACGTCGCTAACCGCAGCCGCCACGTCGAAACCGATCCGGCGATCTTCCTGCGCGCCACCGTCACCAGCCGTCCCGCGCCCGAGCGCATAATTTACGACGCCGGCTTCAAAGCCCTGCCCGTCTCCTACGGTGACCCGGAGCCTTTGGGCCTCGACCACGTCGCAGAGATTCGCACCTCCGCCGAGCACGGTATTATCGTGCTCTCCGCTCCGAACGACCAGCCCAAGGTCGGCGACGGTCTCGACTTTATGCTCGGTTATGGCGACGTGACCGTCTTTATGCACGATGTGCTATATGGGGTGCGCAACGGAGTGGTGGAGACGGAGTGGGCGATCGCGGGGCGCGGGAAGCTACAATAGAGAGTTTATCCCAGTTTCAATCTATCGCACCTCTTCCCCTCTCCTTCTTTTTAATTGAAAATCTCAAAACCATACCCACCGCCAAACCTCCTTGACGTTCCACCTCCAGGTTAGTATAATGGCCCTGCCTGTCCACCCCCACTGGAGCAAAGCCCATGAAACTCGGCACCTTCATGATGCCCCTGCACCCCCCCGAAAAAGACCGTACCGCCTGCTTTGAAGAAGACGTCGATTTCATCGTCCGCGCCGACCAACTCGGCTACACCGAAGCCTGGATCGGCCAACACCACACCGTCGCCTGGGAACCCATCCCCTCCAACGACCTCTTTATCAGCCACGTTCTGCCGCAGACCAAGAACATCCGCTTGGGCACCGGCGTCTCCATCATGCCGCAGCACCACCCCGTCAATGTCGCGGTGCGCTTGGCCTTTTTGGACCATCTGTCCAAAGGCCGCATCAACTGCGGCTTCGGACAAGGCGGCGTAGCCACCGACTGGGGCCTCTTCGACCTACCGGACCCCAAAACCCAAGGGCTGATGACGGTTGAAAGCATCGACATGGTGCTTAAACTCTGGCAGGAAGACGCGCCCTTTGATTTCCAGGGAGATTTCTACCATATCAAAATTGAAGCGCCGCAACCCGAACTGGGCATCGGCGAACTGCTCAAGCCCTACCAGCAACCGCACCCACCCATCGGCATGAGTGTGATCAGGGGCGACTCGATGGCTGCAACAATGGCCGGCCAACGCGGCTACTTGCCCATCAGCACCAACCTCGTCGCCGCCTCGACGCTGACCCAGCACTGGCAGACCTATTCGGCCGGGGCCACCGACGCCGGCCTGCCCGAGCCGCAACGCACTTTTTGGCGCATCTCGCGTAGCATTCTCGTCGGCGACTCCGAGCAACAGGCTTGGGATTACGCCCTCGACCCCCAAAGTACTTTTAACCGCGCCTTCGAATACCTGATCGCCGTGCTCTCAGGCGCGCAAATGCTACATATAATGAAACACGATGAGTCTGTAGCCGACGCGGAAGTCACACCCGAGTACCTGATCCGCAATCTCTGCATAATAGGCGACACCAAATCATGCGTGCAGCAGTT
>DQLG01000501.1 GCA_015660315.1 Candidatus Latescibacterota bacterium | reverse complement strand
GGTCCCATTTCTCCTCGCGGGTACGCAGATATTGGATACTGCCGATAAAGACCAAGAAAAAGGCCAGAAACGCAGACATTGCCGAAGGCACGTGAAAGTAGAAGATACGCTGAATAACGCCCATCTCCTTTTCGGTCGGGACCCAGAGAAAGACCGCGGCTAGAGCAATTAGCATAGCCGCAAATAGCACATAAGAAACAAAGGTCGAACGCATCATTCCTCGATCGCGTATTCGAAAAGCATCAGTGAGAGCACTGTGAAAACTACCGCATACACCCCGAGCATTTGCATATGCGGGAGTAGTTTGGTGAAATGACCGTTTGCCAGCACGACTTTTGTCGCCGCGACACAGGATATCAGCGCGGGTAGGATCATCGGCAGCAGCAAAAGCGGCAACAGTAGTTCGCGCAGGCGCATATTGTTCGACATCGCCGCGAAGAGTGTGCCGACCGACGCTAGGCAGGCCGACCCCAGGACGAAGACGGCCAGTAGGGGCAGTAAAAAGAATCCTAGTGATAGGTTAAAAAAGAGGGCAAAAAAAGGCAAGCTCAAGAGCTCGATGGCCAAGAGAAAAACCAGGTTGCCCACCATTTTGCCCAGATAGATCGCGCCATGGTCCCCAGGTGCCAAAAGCAATGCGTCGAGTGCATCGTTTTCGCGTTCGTCGGCGAAAGAGCGGCCCAAGCCCAGCAGACTGGCAAAGACATAGGAGGACCATAGCACGCCGGGTCCTATTTCGCGCAGGGCAGCGCCGCCCAATTCGAAGGAGAAGTTGAAAACCAGCAATACCAGCAAGGTAAAAAAGGCCATCGGGCTCAGGCGTTCTTTGGTGCGCCACTCGGCCTGCAGGTCTTTGCGCAGTATGGCCAGCGCCCGCCCAATAAAACTCATAAAGCCGAGTCCAAGTAGGGCGCACAATGCGCATATAACTGGTCGAGGTCACCGCTTAGGGCCTGGTCCAACCGCAGGTGTCCGCGTTCGAGCACGAGCAGGCGATCGACTAGACCATCGGCTTCGTCGAGGCGGTGGGTTACCAAAATGCAGGTACCGCCATTTTGTCGGAAGAGGCTCAGGAATTGCCGCAATGCGGTAGCGGAGCCCGTGTCGAGGCCGGTAAATGGCTCGTCGAGCAAAAGAATCGACGGCCGGTGCAATGTCGCGCGGGCCAGCGCCAGACGCTGTTTCATACCGCGCGAGAATGAACTCACGCGATGATGCTGTCGATCACCCAGACGAGCCTCCGCCAAGGCTTCGTCGAGCCGTTCTTGCACATTGTGCAATCCGTAGAGTCGAGCGAAGAAGCGCAGATTTTCGCGCGCCGTTAATTCGTCGTAGAGTAGGGTTTGGTGTGATAGTAGGCCGATAGCTGATCGTGCCTCGGGGGCATCTAGAAGGTCGTGGCCGTTAATTTGCACCTCGCCGTCCGAGGGTCGACTAAGACCGGCCACTAATCGCAGTAAAGTGCTTTTACCAGCACCGTTGGCGCCTACGAGCAATACCGCTTGGCCGCGAGAGATAACAAGATTGGTGGGATGCAGGGCTGTATAAGCCCCGAAGCGCTTGGCCGCGTCGGTCAGGACGATCTCGCCGTCCTCGTCCATCAGTTGCCCAGCGCCCGGGTCAGAGCGACGGCTTCATGTATCAGGCGCGCCCGCTGATCGAGATAATGTTGGTCTTGCGGTTGCTCGGCATGGGCCTCGTCCAGCCGGGCGATTTCCGCTATAAGTATTTGTCGGTCTTCCGGTGAGGGAGTGTCCGCATTGCTTGCATCATCGGGCCGTCCCCGGCTTAAAACCAGTGCTAGGCCGCTAAAGAAAAATGCGCCCGCCAGCGCGGCCCATTTGAGCAACCAACGCAATGAAGAGGATAGCGGCAGGGGAATTTTGACATGCTGGCCCGGAGACAACCCTTGCAATACGAACCGCCGATACTGTCGGCCGTGCAATTCGATGACGCCCTGGTCAATAAAGGGCGGGCTTATCTCAAGGGTGGGGGGGTCGAGAAAAACCTCTAGGCGCTCAGTGGCATAAACGGCCTGATGCACATAGGCGTCGTCGAGCGCGCGCGTGTCGAGATTGAAGGAAATGCTCAATTGTGAGCTACCCGGTGGCAAGGCCTGGTTATCAAAAAATTGGCCGGGTTCGGCTTGCTGTATCAGGCCCGAATGGCCTTGTAGGTTAAAGAGGCTTGGCGGTAGGGCGAACTCGGTTACTCTGCGTTCGCGACCGTTGCCGCTACCGGCATAGGTGTGTTCTGAAGAGTTGTGGACCTGCAAGAGCTGGACGCACTCTATCGCGTCTTCGCTCAGCGAGAGAAAAAGATGGTGGGAAGTTATATGGAGCGCGGATACATCGTTGGCATTTTCGTAGACTTCGAGGATGACCTGTTGTTGCGCGCCGACCTCAAGGGTCGAAGAAAAATAGGGAACACCCTCGTAGAAGGCGGCCAATGCAAAATGCAGCCCGTCTTGCAGAAAAGGACCGGCAAAGGAAAAATTTCCCTCGGCATCGGTCTGCTTGCGCAGGACCTCGCTGACGTCCCCTTCCTGGCGCATATAGAAGGCCACTTCGATGTTGGGAAGCCGCATTTCGGTAAGTGGGTTGAGCACATAACCATTGACTGCTGCGCCCCAGAGTTCGCAGGCGGATAGGAGTATGGCAATGAAAATCAGGCGTAAGGGCATAGCTTAACTGAGCTCTGCCAGTGCGGTTCCGCACTGTGGGCAAAACTGGTCGCCGTCGCGTCGCGGAGCGCCACACTTGGTGCAACTGGGAATTGCCGCGGATTGACGCAGGGCCGCGACTTCAGCGTCTATGCGGCTTTCGAGCTCGCTGCTGCCCGCGCCATTGAGCTGGTCTAATTTACCGATGGTGGCAAGGGCCTCGGATTCGAGCTGGTCAAAGAGGCGCTGAAAATCTTCCTCGGGCACCTTGCCGATCTCGTGGTCGAGTTCGAGCTCGACAATCGCGCCCAAAAGCTGCTCTTTGCGCTCGTAGAGCTGTTGTGTGCCGTCATCTATCGGCACGGCGCGCGATTGCCCTTCGCGCAGCAAGGGACGACCCAGATAGAGCATAAGCCCTAACAACAAAGCGAGTGAACCCAATAGGGGGAAGAGATCCATCGCGTCTATTTCACGGACTCTTGTCGAGCCACACGGATATTGTTTTTGCGGATACTATTTATCATCGTCGTCGAACTGGTCCAATTCGCGTCGTAAACGGTCTTGGTATTGGCTGCGATCGGCGGGAGCGGGGCTAGCTTGTGCAACCTCGTCATTATCTTGCCCTTTCCAGTTGACCAACAAGGTGCGCACCAAGGCAATGCCGAATAACAGGGCTGCGCCGGGCGCTATCCAGGCCAACAGATTAAATCCCTCGCTTGGCGGCGAGGCCAAACCCATTGAGCCAAAGCGGGCGATAAAGCCATCGATGACCTGTTGGCGGGTCTGGCCCTGGTCCAAAGCGCTACCGATGGCTTCGCGTTCGGGTACCGCGAAGTCGGTGCATATGCAAGTAGCCAGGGACTCACGACTGCAGTTGCCGCAGAGGCAGACTAGCTCTTCGGCGACGGACTTGATTTCTTCCCTTGTGGCCGCTTGCGCTGGCGAGAAACCGAGCAGCAGCAATGCGGTGAGTAATAGCGAGCTAGGCATGGTGCGGACGTTTTCGCGGGACCAGCAAACCAACGGCGCTCGCGCGATCGACTCGAGCCAGTCGTCGGTCACGTGGTGTGGGCCACATCGCCCATAACGCGCCTAGGACAAAGACTACGGAGCCGAGCCAAACAAAATTGATCAGCGGATTGATGTAGACCTTGAATTTGGCACTGTGATCTGCGGCCGAACCGACTAGGATAACGTAAAAATCCTCGCGCAATGTCGAATAAATCGAGACTTCGGTGGTGCCCTGGTCGAATGCCGGATAATAGCGCCGCTCTGGCAGCAAGGTGCCGAGGAACTCGCCGTCGCGGTGCAGACCAAGGGCCGCCGCGGTGGTGCTGTGGTTGGAAGCTTCGGCGAAGGCCAGCGACTCAAAAGAGAGTTGATAGTCGCCAACTTGACGAGATGCGCCCTTTTCGAGTACGAATTCAAACTCTTGCGTAAAGGCTTTGCCCGTAAATCCGACAAAGAGAAGAACCAGGGCCAGATGGGTCAGATACCCCCCGTAGCGCCGCCTGCTTTTGGCACAGAGACGATAGAGAGCCACCGGATAGATTTCGCTGGTACTGCGCATTCGCGCTCGGGTGCCATGGTGAAACTCGGCGCCAAGTGCGATGGCGACAAAGACACATAACCCGAAGGAGAGCAGGGCATAGAGATCGCGCACACCCAGGGCGAAGACGATCCCTACGAAGATCAGACCAGCGGTTACCGGAGTGGTAAAATTCTTGCGCAGGCTCTCGTTTGAAGTGCGGCGCCAGGCAAAGAGCGGGCCGGCGCCTGTCAGCAGTAGTAGCACTAGGCCGATGGGGATATTGACCTGGTTGAAGAAGGGGGCGCCGACGGTAATTTGCTCGCCGGTGAACGCTTCGGAGACCAAGGGAAAGACCGTGCCCCAGAACACGGCAAAGAGCATCCCCAACAAAACCCAGTTGTTGAGTAGGAAAGCCGTTTCGCGCGAAGCGAAAGATTCGAGGCGGTTATCGGCCTTGAGCAGGGGCAGCCGCAGCCACAAAAGCCCGAAGGAGAAGACCAGGCTAAAGATCAGAAAGGTCGCGAAGAAAGGGCCAATATTGGATTGCGCAAAAGCGTGAACCGAAGAGATAATGCCGCTGCGGGTCATAAAGGTGCCGAAAATGCAGAGCCCGTAGGTGAGAATAGCCAGGGATAGATTCCAAACCTTGAGCATGCCTTTGCGCTCTTGGATCATAATCGAATGCAAGAAGGCGGTGGCGACCAACCACGGCATAAGTGACGAGTTTTCCACCGGGTCCCAGGCCCAGTATCCGCCCCAACCCAGTTCGACATAGGCCCATTTGCCACCCAATAGCAAACCGAAACCGAGAAATGTCCAAGGGATGAGCGTCCAGCGACGCGAGGCCCTCAACCAGGTGGTGTCCAGTTTGCCCGATAACAATGCGGCGATGGCGAAGGCGAAGGGCACGACCATGCCGACCATACCGAGGTAGAGCAGCGGCGGGTGAATGGCCATGACTGGGTGTTGCAAGATTGGATTGAGCCCGCGGCCATCGGGAGGCGTGAAAGACAGCCGCTGAAAAGGATCGGCGGCGAAGAGATGTACAATGCAGAAAAAGAAGCTGGTAAAGGCCAGGGTCGCTACGACATAGGGCATCAACTCGCGATAGCGCTGGCGATAGAGCGCTACGACGGCGGCTGAGTAGAGCGAAAGAATCCAGCCCCAAAACAATAATGACCCATTTTGGCCGCCCCACAGCGCCGTTACTAAATAAAATAGCGGCATGCTGCGATTGCTATTTTCAGCTACGTATTCGACCTGAAAATCGTGGGAAAGCAGTGCCTGCCATAAAGTGACCACCGCAATCGTCAATAAGGTACAAGTCGCCAGGACCGCGTTTTCGCCCGAGCGCACTAGCCCTAGTTGACCGCGCCGGGCTCCCATAGTAGAGGCTAGGACCCCATAACCGGAAGCCAGCAGCGCCAAGCATAGGGCGAAATAGCCAATATCAATCATATGATAATGTAGAGGGAAAAATGAATCTCCCCGCGGCAAGCCACGGGGTATCTCGGGTTAGTCATGCCCCTAAGCGCAGCAAACTGTGGGGTATTCAACCCAAGAGAGTAAAATAAAAGGTGCGGCGTGGACTAGCTGTTGCCGTCATTCATTGCCTGCACATGGCCGTCGTAACTCTGCCCCTCGTATTTGGAGGGGCACTTGGCGAAGACAACGTCGGCTGTAAAGGTGTTGTTGGTTTGGTGATATTCGCCTTCGAGCACGACCAGCGCCTTGTCTTTAAAGGTGTCGGGCAGGACCGCATTACCAGTATATCGCACCTTTAGGGTGTGCTCGCCGTCGGTAATCGTGAACTCTGGACGGGAGTGATATTTGTCCCATTCGATCGAACCTGGTACAACCGTGCCACCGCCCAATTGGATGCGCTGGCTATCGCCCGGCGACTTGATCATCAGGTTTTGCAGGGTCAGGTGGGTAGCGGTCGATTGTTGCACGCTGGCGACGAAGAGATAGAGCAAGCCAGCAGCGATAACTATAGAGCCGAGCGTGAATTTATGGCGTCTCATAAGAGTATCGTAAGGCGTTTGGGGAGACTGAAATCTGCGGCGCGTACTATACCAGCTAGAATGTGCTTAATTTCCCTGCATTTCGCAAATGAGCACTACCGGCTTTTGCCGCAACCGAGTCAGCAACAGGGTTATGGGTCGGCCGTCCGGTGGGAGGCTGAGCCGACGTCTGAGTTCGGGCGGTTCCATGGGAAAGCCGCGTTTCTTTATTTCTCGCGGATAGAGCCCTTCATCGCGCAAGGTCTGGCGCAATCGTTTGAGCTGGAATGGCTGCCAACGGATCAGGCGATAACTGCGGACAAAAGGGGAATCGGTGGCAGCGTCACTGCTGAGATAGGCGATCTGTGGATCGAGCTTCCACGCGCCGATTTTCCGCGCTAGTTCGTCGAGCAGATGCGAACGCACCACGGCGGGGTTGGGATCAAAGACATAGGCCCCGGGCGGTGCGACCACAACGTCGGGTCCGGCGGTGGTTTCGAGGGTGTGGCGTTCGGGTAGGAGCGTCGCGCGGCGGCTTGTTGTGGCCAGTTGGCCAAAATAGAGCGCTCCCTCGCGACATTGGCCCCCGGAGGAGATAAATTCGACTTCACAATCTGGGGGTAGGTCTTCCTCCGGAATAGCTGGTCCGACTTTAACGGCCAGCCGCGATACTTTTGTGCGCAGATCGGCAACCCAACTCAGCGGAGGCGAGTAACCCTCACCCCGCCGCTTGCGTTGGCCGGACCGGCGTGCAGGGTCGACGAAGACCGCATCGACGTTCATGCGCAACGACTGTACCTCGGCCGCGATAAAGCGCACCTTTTGCAAGTCGTATACCTGGCTATTGTGCTGGGCCATTGTCAGTCGTCGCCGATCCGCGTCGACGGCTAAGACTTCGGCTTGTTGCCCCAACGCGAGCAAATCACCACCGATGCCGCAGCACAAATCCATGATCTTTTCACAGTCGCGCAGCCGCCAGGCCCGGTAATGGGCGACCTCTTCGCGGGTGGCCATCTCTAAGCCTTCGCGATCGAAGAACATTTCTTCTGCCCGCATAAATTTCTCCCCGGCTCGCTGTCGTAGTTCGACAAGCGCTAGCCCCGCTCGGCACATCTCGGCAGGAAATGATCGCCGCAGTTGTTCTTGTATGCGTAGGGGGTTTTGGCCTGTGGCGGCGGCTTGTACTAATAGCTCGCGCCCTTCGGAACCCTGAAAATAGCGCAGCGCTTCGCGCGTTATGGGATCGCTGGAGCTGGTCGTGTTCAGATTTCAAGTACTTTCGGCAGAATCGCCATACGCTGACAGTTCGGCTAACGTGCAAAGATGCACAAGGACAGTATGACAATACCACCTACAGCGCGGGACTTGGGGGGAGTGGCCGTTGACGTCTTCATTCTGGAATTTTTAACGCTCGCACATCAATGCCGTTCTCAGGCCGCCAAAACCAAAATAATGCCGACCGTCCCTGCTCTAATCCCGAAACAAAATGCATAAACTGTTGCAGCGAGGTGATGCGCTCTTGGTCGACTTCGGTAATTACATCGTGCGTCTGGATGCCCTTGGCGGCTGCGGGGCCTCCCGGATCGACCGCGACGACGACGACGGGTCCCTCGTCCTGGTCGAAACCTAGCTCGGCGGCGACATGGCTGTTAAAACCCAGCTCAAAGGCCAGTTCCGGAGGCAGTGGTTCGACCGAAAGCCCCAACTGTGAAACCCGCTGATGGCCCCGAGCTAGGATGCGGTCTTCTGCGCGTTCGCCGAGCTCGACACCGAGGTACTGCCGCTGGCCCTGGCGCAGAATGTGCAGATCGATTGTTTCGCCCGGGTCGCGATTGTAAATCAGGGTCTGGATCTGGTTGGAGTGGTCGACCTCGGTGCCATCGACGGATAGCACGATGTCCCCGACGAGTAGGCCGCCGCGCTCGGCGGGGCTATTGGGTTTAACACCGGTGAGGTAAACGCCGTGCGGGCGATCCATATCCAGGCCGTGTTTGCGGATTAGGTCTTGAGTCATCTCAGGTTCCATGCTTACGCCAAGATAGCCGCGGACGATCCGACCGTGCACCAATAGGTCGTCTACTACCTCGTTGGCCAGATTGATCGGTACGGCCAATCCATAACCGATATAGTAGCCAGTACGCGTCGAAATGGCGGTATTGATGCCTATTACCCTGCCCTGCAAATCGAGCAGGGGGCCGCCTGAATTGCCGGGGTTGATGACCGCGTTGGTTTGGATAAAGCTCTCGATGGCGTAGCCTTTGTCCTCATCGGTGCCTAGGGCGAAAACGCCCGCTTGGCGTCCAAGGGCGCTGATAATACCGTGGGTCAGTGTTGCACCCATGCCCAAAGGGTGGCCGATGGCTAATACCCAATCACCGACTTGCAAAAGATCCGAATCGGCAATACGCACGGTGGGCAATTTCTCGGCGTCGACCTTGAGTAGCGCGATGTCGATCAGCGAGTCGAAACCAACGACCTCGGCCTGGTAGGTGCGGCGGTCGGAGAGGGTGACCTGTATGGAGTCGGCGCCTGCGATGACGTGGTAGTTACTGAGTATATAACCGTCGTCGCTAATGATAGTACCCGATCCCATACCGCGGAAATCTTCTTCGGGAAGATCCGGAACTCTCGGATGGAAGCGGGGTAAAAGGTGTTGTTGCCAGGACCGGGTCGTTGCGATGAGGACTACGGCCGGCCGCACTTGTTCGTAGGCGTGACGGAATGCCTGGCTGAGGTCTTCAAGCCGTTGCATGCTCTCTGTGGTATTCTGTGCCCTAGAGGAAAAGGCTGCAAAGAGCAGAAGGGCGCAAGAGATGATCGCAAGCCGCGGTAGCCCGGGGTGCTTCATTCGAGACCGTATTCTTTTAGCTTCCGGTAGAGCGTCCGGGCGCTGATGCCGAGAATGTCCGCGGCTTTCCGGCGGTTGCTGCCGACTCGGTCGAGCGCTTGTTCAATGGCTTCTTTCTCCAGGTCCCTCAGTGTGCGCAGTGGTTCGACGGCCGCGTGTTGGGGGCGGTCGTTTTCGGTGTCGTAGGGCGCGTCCTCGACCGGATAGACGATCTGGTGAGGCCTGTCGGATGAGACGGGTTGAGCGATGGGTTGAGCGATGGGTTG
>DQLG01000797.1 GCA_015660315.1 Candidatus Latescibacterota bacterium | reverse complement strand
CGACACCACCTTTGCCTTCGAAGACCACCACTACAATTTCTATTTGGGCCCGGTCAACGACATCTTGCGCGGCAAAACCCTGCTCGCCGACATCAACTGCCAATACGGCGTCGGCGTCATCTACGCGCTCGCCCTCTTTTTCAAACTGTTGCCCGTCCCGCTCAATTACCAGGGCTTCTCCCTGCTGCTCAATGTGCTGCTCATTCTCCAGTACGCGTTGGCCTATCTGCTGATGCGCCGCGTGCTCGGCTCGCAGTCTTTCGCCGTCGCGGCCCTGCTGCTCATTGTCGCCGCCAATTATTTCAGCCAAACAGGACCGACCCTACCTTCCACCGGCCCGCTGCGCTTCGGCGTGGCCTACGCGCTGCTGGCCGTCTTCGCCTTTCGCACCCACTGGCGCATCGCCCGCTACGCCCTCGTCGGCCTCGCTTCGCTGTGGAGCTTCGAAAGTTTTACCTATACCCTCACCGCCTACGCCTGCGCTGAACTTTACCTGCTGCTCCAGGCCCCGCACAGGTTACGCCGCCTGCCCTCCCTGATCGGCGGACCCGCCGTCGCCGTCGCCGTCGGCCATTTATTTTTGGCCCTTTTCACCTACCTGCGTGCCGGTGCCTGGCCCGAGTGGAGCCACTACTTCGAATACCTCGCTCTCTACAGCGTCGGCGAATTCGGCACCCTGACCGTTGAGGCCTGGCGCCCTTGGGCTCTCTTTATCGCGGTCTATTTCCTCTCGCTGCTCTTGCTGGCGTACAGAGTGTTGCTTTCCCGCCCGGCCGACGCCGAGTCCTCGGCCTTTATCGCCGGGCTCACCGGTTTCGGCATCGTGCAGTTCACCTATTTTCTCGGCCGCTCGCACCACAACAACCTCTACCACATCTGCATCCCGCTGGTCTTCATCGCCACCTACTGGCTGCTCCTTATGCGACGCGACGACCGCGTGCCCAAAACCTTCGCGCGCTCGGCGACCTATTGTTATTTTGTTGCCGGCTTCGTATTGTTGGCCGAAACCGGACCCGGCTTAATCGCCAAATGGCAGCATTCACCGTTGAGCGGCGCACCGGCCGCGCCGACACCCTGGTCCGCGCAGCCCTACCAACCCGAAGTAAACGACGCGCTAATCCTGATCGAGCGCTACGCGGCCGACCGCGAGCGCATTGCCCTTTTCCTGCACCCCGAACGCACGACCGAAACGCTGATGCTGAGCCAAAAGAGCCACATTTTCCCCATAAGTAACCCAAAACAGGACGACCTGTTGCCTTCGGCCCACGCGCGCGCCCTGGACTACGAGCACCAATGGCAGCCAGACGACTATCTTTTTATCGCCCGCGATACCCGCTGGCTCACCGATATCCAAAGAAAGGTCCTAAACAAAATTATGCAGCAGATGCAGGGCCTGTACGCCGACTCGACGGAACACGTCTACGCCATCCAGCTTTCCACACCCTAGAAAGGCCACCCATGAAAATCACCGCGATCACCCCCATCGTCGCCCGCTTCGGCAACCGCCCACGCGTCTTAGTCAAAATTGAGACCGACGAAGGCATCACCGGTTGGGGCGAGACCTATTCGATCGGCCCCGATCTCGCCGTCGGACCTACCGTCGACTACTGCTTTGAGCTAATCAAAGGCATCGACCCACGCCGCATTGAATTTATCATGATGAAACTGCACCAGCAGTTTCGCTTTCCTCCCGGCGGCATCGGCCTGTCGGCCATCTCCGGCATCGACCATGCGCTGTGGGACATCGCCGGCAAGGCCGCCGGCGTACCCGTCTATCAACTCTTGGGCGGCCACGCGCGCGACAAAGTACGCGTCTACCGCGGCATCGGCGGCCGCGACGGCAAAGAAGCCGCCGACACCGCCAAGCGCCTCAACGAAGAACACGGCTTCACCGCCTTCAAGCTCAGCCCCTACAAGCTCGACCCCGATGCCCATCGCTGGGGCCGGGTCTGTTCCGAGGCGGCCAAGTATTTCGAAGAGCTGCGCGTCAATTGCCCCGACGACTGGGAATTCGCCTTCGACCCGCACGCCAAAATATTCGAGCCCATTCGCGCACTGCAGTTAGCCAACGCATTGGCGCCCTACGACCCGATGTTCTACGAAGAGCCGCTGCGCCCCGAGCACATCCCGGCCTGGACCAGCCTCAAGTCGCAAATGAACGTGCCCTTGGCCACCGGCGAGAGTCTGTACAATCGCTTTGAATTCCTCAATCTCATTAGTAACCAAGGCTGCGACATCATCCAGCCCGACATCTGCGTCTGCGGCGGCTTATTGGAAATGAAGAAGATCAACGCCATCGCCGAAGCCCACTACGTCAGCATCGCACCGCACAACCCGATGGGCCCCTTAGCCACCGCCGTCAATCTGCACTTCTGCGCCTCGGCACCCAACTTCAAGGTCCTCGAATACATCTTGCCCACCGAATCCGACTGGGGCGACTGGGTCGACGAGCCCTACTTGCCCAAAGACGGCTACCTAGAATTGCGTCCCGACCGTCCTGGTTGGGGTATCGAGATCAACGAAGAAGCCTTCACCGATGACGAATATTGTCACTGGGAGCGCTCCAGTCCGGTGCGTCCCGACGGCTCGACCGGCTACATTTAAGCGATGCTCAAACGCGACCACACCGCCCTGGTGCTCATCGACATCCAAGGCAAGCTCGCTTCACTAATGCACCAGCAGGAGGCACTCTACCGCCAGTTACAAATCCTTATCCAAGGAGCACAGGCGTTAGAGTTGCCCATCCTGTGGCTGGAGCAATACCCCAAGGGTTTAGGCCCGACGATCCCCGAGGTCGCCGAGCTGCTCGCCGGGCAGAAGCCCTTGGCCAAAACCTGCTTTTCCGCCTGCGGCCTCGACAGTTTCCAAGACCAGTTGCGCGCCACCGGTCGCCGGCAAATCCTGCTCGCCGGCATCGAGACCCATATCTGCGTCTACCAAACCGCGCGCGACCTACTCGACGCGGGCTACCACGTCGAAGTAGTGTCTGACGCGATTTCTTCGCGCACGGCCGAAAACAAAGCGTTAGGATTACAGCGAATGGCGCAGGCGGGCGCAGAAATTACTGGCGTGGAAATGTGTCTTTTTGAATTGTTAAAACAGGCGGGCACAGCGGAGTTTAAAACCATCGCCGGTCTGGTCAAATAAACGCCTTCGCCAAACTCTTTTGCAGCAAGTGGCGGTTGAGGAATATCCGGTGGATAGAAGCGTATAATATTTTGTATAAGTAATAGCAGGAAAAGTACCGATACACTTTGGCCTGAAGGGCCTTGGCGACTCTTGCATGTTGAGCAAAT
>DQLG01000836.1 GCA_015660315.1 Candidatus Latescibacterota bacterium | reverse complement strand
GATTATCTGCAATGGCTCGTGGCCAAGGGCGAAACGGAGCCGACGGTACTCGACTATATCAGCCGCTACCTGTCCATGGCGAAACGCAACCGGCTGGAGCAATGCGAGGGCTGCGCGCTGCGGTTTATTCCCTATGACTGGCAACTAAACGATCAGCACCCCGCTGATTGAGTTGGCGCCTCAGATTTGTGGCGTTGACTTCGCACATCGAAACCATCTCACCACCTACCGGCAATTTGAAGACGCAGGCTTTTAGTCGCTGACGGCCCAGTTCCGTCTGCAATTCGCCCGGGCCCATAAAACGGTGCACGACCACCATCAATGGCCGCGCGAAAACCTCGCCCCACTCGCGCGGATTGCACAGCGTCGCCGCGATAAAACGCCCTATGCCCCAAAGCCGATAAACCCCGTAGAGGGCAAATTCCACCGGCCGCCACGGCCGCCTAAAACAAGGCCCCAACTCAAAAAATGGATCGCCCCTTTGACCCGCGCATTCATTTTGCCCTCAATTGCGGCGCGCAATCCTACCCACCCATAGCCGTCTACACCCCAGACGAGATAGACGAACAACTCGACCAGGCCGCAGCAATCTTTATCAACGGCGAAACAACCGTCAACAGCGCAACGCGGACAATCGCGACGAACCCAATTCTGCGCTGGTACCGCGCGGATTTGGGCGATCTGGAAACGTTAATCCGCCGCTATCACAGCGACGGGTTGCCAGAGAGGACGTGGCATTTCAAATGGAATCCATACAACTGGTCCGTCTAACGAAGCAACGGGCCGAGGAAGGATGCAAACTCGCATCTCTATGTCCACCGCATCAGGAAGCGGCCACAGGACGTCGACTTATAACAACAAACTTTAGCAGTGAGTCTTTTGACCAACGGCTCCCTAAGTCTCTTCGTCCCGTCCGTACATCTCCCGCAAAATCCGCCGCATAACCTTATTCGACGCCGTGCGCGGCAACGCCTCCACCACCACCACCTCGTGGATCTTAAAGAGCGGATTCAGCTCGCCGCGCAATACCTGCTGCATCGTGTCCTGCCAGTCATCGTCACTGCCATGCAATACCGCGTAAACCACCAACAAACTCGGTCCGCCTCCCGGCGGCGGCACCGCGATTGCCGCCGTCTCCACCACGCCGTCGATCCCGTTCACCACCCGCTCAATCTCTGCCGAACTGACCTTGATCCCGCCGAGGTTCATCGTGTCATCGGCCCGCCCGTGCACCCGATAATTCCCCGGCGACAGACGCTCGACTTGATCGCCGTGACGACGCAATTGCACCTCGTGCAACCCCGGAACATCCGCGTAATACACTTCATGGTGGTCGCGGTTAAGCACCTGACTCGACATGCCGATCGCCGGTGGTAGCAAAAAAACCTCGCCACTATCGCACACCTCACCCGCCTCGTCCAAAATCACCAGATCCGTGCCCAGCGTCGCCGAATTGAACGTCGAAGGAGCCACCGGTTTAACCAACGTACTAAGCAGATAACCACCTGCCAGTTCCGTGCCGCCGCAGTATTCGAGTATCGGGCGATAGCCCGACAACGCCATCAAATAGTGCATATCCTCGGCATTAGAGCACTCGCCCGTAGCGCTAAACGCACGGATCGCGGAAAAATCGATGCCCTCCATGCAACCACTCCCGCGCCAGGTCCGCACCATACTCGGAATAACGCCGAGCATCGAGACCTCGGCATCGCGGATGAATTCACCAAAACCCCGTTGGGTCGGCGCCCCGTAGTAGAGCGCCATCGTCGCCCGGTTCAAAAAGGCGGCATAGATCAGCCACGGGCCCATCATCCAGCCGAGGTTCGTCGGCCAGGCGACCACGTCGCCCGGATGCACGTCCTGGTGGTAATGAGCGTCGGCACCGCATTTGATCGGATGAATATGCGTCCAGGGTAATGCCTTCGGGTCACCCGTAGTGCCCGAAGAAAAAAGGATATTGGTGATCTCATCAGGCGAACGGGCCACCGCCGAAAAAACGTCGCCCTCCCGCAAAAAATCTTCCCAGCGCAAATCACCATCGCGCAAATCGTCCCGCGTACCATTTACCCGCCCGGACAATACGATCGCCTGCGGGGCCTGCGCTTCCACCAAACGGGAGTATAGTGGCAACTCGCGCCCACCGCGCAAAATAACGTCTTGCGTAAACACGGCCTGCGCCGAACCGATCTTGAGCCGGGTCGCGATCTCGGCCGCGGCGAAGCTGTCGGCGATCGCCACTACCGCACAACCCGCTTTGACGATGCCCAAATAGATCGCCACCGCCTCGGCCGTCATCGGCATATCCACGGCGATGCGGTCGCCGGGCACAAAACCGGCCGCCACCAAACCACTGGCTACTCGGTCGCACAACATCTCCAGCGCCGCATAACTCATGCGCTCTAACTGACCACCTTCGCGCTGGAAGACAATTGCCGTTTGCTCCCCATCTGCCTGAAAACAACTCTCGGCGATATTCATCTCGGCCCCGGCCAACCATTCGGGCGCCGTCGGCCCCTGTGCCAAGTCGACAAAGCGCTCATAAGGTTTTTGCAGACGAATGCCTAGCCGCGCGACGGTCTTGTGCCAAAATGCCTCCCACTCATCGACCGACCAAGCAAAGAGCGCGTCATACGAAGGCAAACCCGACTCGCGCTGCAAGGCTGTCGCGTTCGCGCCTTCGATATCCGCCGGCTCGGGGAAAAATACCGGGCCTAATTCTCCGTCGTAGACCACTTCATAAAGCAACTGATGTAGAGCAAAGGGGTGATCCGGCCGCAACAAACGCCGGGCGACCTCGCGCCAGCGCGCCTCTGGTGATCCAACCAACACTTCAAAGCGCAACAACAGTTCGGCCGCCGCCACTTCATCCAGCCCGCAAGCCATAAGATCTTCGCGTCGCAACATGGGCTTACTCCGCCACGACCAGACGCACGCTCCGGCTCAACTCGGCCGGCGGCAGGCAACGAGCGTCATCACAGGCCTGGTATTGCACCAATAAGCGCAGATCACCCGCCGTGCCCGCCGCCTTTTCCGGCAGCAACAAATCCGCCCAAAGCGTAACCTCGCCCTCGTAGACCGAAAGTGTTTCCGCCAACGCCGGAAAGATATAGTCCTGCCCAGCCGGATAGCGCACCCCGCCAAAACCCAGAGGCAGATCCGCGTTGACCGTCAATGACGTTGGGATCAGCGAATCGCCCGAGGGCGGATTAGCGTTGATATGCCAGCCCTCGCGCACCGTCAGATGCACCGTCACCGCAAAGGTCTCGCCCGCTATCAGCGGCGAGGTCGGTAGTTCGACACGTATTCCGACCAGCGAATCGACCATTACCGCTTCAGCCACCGCCGGCAAGGACACCCGCACCGAGGCCGACCGCAAATAGCGCTCCGCCGCCGCCGCCAAATGCACCGAAGCCGAAGGTTGTGCCCGCATTCCACCACCGAAAGCGTGCAGAATCTGCGCCGCCCGGTTGCGATAGCGCACCTCTCCAGTCAATTCGGCCAAATCCAATAGCGCATGCGCCGCCACCGCATTGCCCGAAGGCAGGGCCGAATCCTGTGCACCCTTGCTGCGCACAATAAGCTCGCCTCCCGCCTCGGCAAAAAAGAGCCCACCCGCTTCTTGGTCCCAAAACCGCGCCACCATCTCGCCGCTTAACTCCTGCGCAGCCTGTAACCACCGCTGCTCACCCGTCGCTCGATGCAATACCGTCAGCCCGCGCATAAGAAACGCATAGTCATTGAGATAACCTCTATGTTGCGACGCTCCCAACCGATGCACCCGCGACAATCCCCCGTCCTCGCGACGAAGCCGTTGCAATACGAAGTCCGCCGCCCGTTCAGCCGCCCGGCGATACTCGGCCTCACCCAACACCTCAAAACCCCGCGCGTAGGCTTCAATCATCAACCCGTTCCAGGCCGTCAACACCTTGTCGTCCAATAGGGGATAAATCCGTTTGCTCCGCGCGGCCAGTAGGCGTTGCCGCAAAGGCTCAATTCGCCGCCGCAACTGCTCCTCATCCAACTCCAACTCGACCGCCGCTGCCGCCCAAGACGTCTCCACAAAAAGCACCTGCCCTTCGCCCTCGGGCATCGGTGCTAAACCATAGACCGTCCAAAATAACTCCGCATCCTCCCCCAATACCGCCGCCAATTCTTCTTCTGTCCACACATAATATTTGCCCTCCTCCGCTTCAGTCTCGGCATCTAAAGCCGAATAGAAAGCCCCATCCGGCGCCGTCATCTCCCGCGCGACGAAGCGAAAAATATCCTGCGCGACAAAACGCCAACGCGGCTCCTCCGTTAACTCATAGGCCCGCAGATAAAGCCGCACCAGTTGCGCCTGGTTGTAGAGCATCTTCTCGAAATGCGGCACCTGCCATTCCGCATCGGTCGAATAACGGTGGAAACCGCCGCCCATCTGATCGTATATGCCTCCCCGCGCCATCTGTGCCAGCGTGTGCAAGACAATCTGCGGTGCCGCGCCTTTTTCAAAGCGCTCAACATCGGCCATCAACAATTCCAAGCGCATGCCCGGCGGAAATTTTGGCGCCCCGCCGAAACCACCGTTGATCGCATCATAACGCCCCTGAATCGCCGCCAATACCCTGACCACCAGCACCGAATCCGGCGCCATCGCCACCATCTCCCGCCCAGATTCCATCTCGCGTATCGCCGCAGTCAACTCTGCTGCAATCTCCAGCACCTTGCCGCGTTCATCGCGCCAGTGCTGCTGCATTATGCCTAATACCCGCGGAAACGACGGCCTCCCGTGCGCATCTTCAGGCGGAAAATACGTACCGGCGAAAAAGGGCTGCAGATCCGGCGTTAAAAAAACCGAGTTGGGCCAACCACCGTGTTGAGTGATCAATTGCGTCGCCTTCATGTAGATCCGATCGATATCTGGCCGCTCTTCACGGTCGACCTTGATATTGATAAAATCCTCATTCATCAGCGCCGCGATCTGCGGATCCGAAAAGACCAACCGCTCCATCACATGACACCAATAACAGGTCGAATAGCCCACTGACAAAAAGATCGGCTTGTCTTCGGCCTTCGCCCTTGCCAATGCCTCTTCTCCCCAAGGATACCAGTCGACTGGGTTGTGCGCGTGCAACAAGAGGTACGGGCTAGTCTCCCCCACCAGCTTATTGCTGTATTTCCACGAGCCGTCCGCGTTCTTCAACCCGTGCCCCACCTCCAACTCCGCCGCCGCGACCGCCCCTAACTCCTGTTCGCCGACGAGCCGCAGCCACCCCCACGTAGCGCCAAGGCCGATGACAAGCACGCAGACGACACCTAACCAGAAGCGCAACGATGTAGCGGGGAAATTTACCAAAATAACCTCTATCTAAATGGTGGTTTTACAGTGCGAATAATCCGAATAACAAGTGGACGAACTCTACCCCACCAACTCCCTTGTCACCTCCACCACATACCCCACATCCTGCAACCCCACATGCCGGTTCGCCACAAGGCGCGCCCCATGCGGCGGTCGCGGGTTGCACAAAATCCCCCGTTCCTTCCACTTCGCCACCAAATCCGCCGCCGACCAACCCAACGCCGCAAAATCCACCTTGAGGATATTGGTCGGCCGCGGCGAAAAACTCACTTCCACTCCTTCAATCGCCCCTAAGCCCTCAGCCAGCCCCTTAGCTACCGCATGGTCTGCGGCCAAACGATCGACCATCTGTTCCAACGCCACGATACCCGCCGCCGCCGCCACTCCAGCTTGCCTCATCGCGCCACCGAGCCGCTTACGCATGCGATAGGCCTCCTCGATAAATTCGTTGCTGCCACACAATAGCGAGCCCAATGGCGCGCTCAGCCCCTTCGAGACGCAAAACATCACCGAGTCAACATGCTGCGTGTATTCCTTCGCCTCAACGCCCATCGCTACCGCCGCGTTGAATAACCTCGCCCCGTCCATATGCAATTTCAAATCGTGTTCTCGGCACGCCGCCGACACCGCCGATACCTCTTCGACCGACCACGCGTGGCCGGCGTAGTTATTATGTGTATTCTCTATGCAAACCACCGATAGTGGCGCAAAGTGCGGGTTGTCACCGCGCACATTCTCATGAATCTGATCGGCGGTAACCACACCGTGCTGGCCCGCCACCGAACGCGCGGCCAAACCGGCGACATTGGCATAGGCGCCCGCCTCCCAATAATACATATGCGCTTGTTCCTCGAAGAGCGCCTCATCACCCGGATTGCTATGCGCCAATAACGCGCAGGTATTGCCCATCGTGCCCGAGGGCACATAAAGGGCCGCCTCCATGCCCACCTTCTCAGCCGCCAACTCCTGCAATTTATTAACCGTTGGATCTTCGCCATAGACATCGTCACCCAAGGGCGCCTGGGCCATCGCCTCACGCATTTCTTCGGTCGGTAATGTGATCGTATCGCTGCGCAGGTCTACTGTCTTGTCGCTCATCTGCCCACTCCTCGCTTGACGCTAGACGCTTCTGGCCGTATGATTTCGCTTCAGAACGGCAAAAACTACGTATCTCCAGGAGTCCCGTCCAATGGCTTTTTCTTCCTTAGGCACCAGTCACCGCAGCACCGTAACCGGCCGCCGCGGCATGATCGCCTCGGCCCATCCCCTGGCCTCTCTGGCTGGCCTGCGCATCCTGATCGAAGGCGGCAACGCCATCGACGCCGCCATCGCTACCGCCGCCGCGCTCAATGTCGTCGAACCCTATATGTCAGGCATCGGTGGCGTCGGTTATCTACATATCTACAGTGCCCGCGAAAAAGAGCACAAAATCGTCGACTATGTCGGCCTGACGCCCAAAGCCGCCGAGTTGGACCTCTACAAAAGCGTAGCCGAGCAGGACCGCGGCCCCCTGTCGCCATTAGTGCCCGGCGCCTGCGGCGGCTGGCTCGCTGCCCTCGAACGCTATGGCTCAATGGACGCCGCCCAGGTCTTCGCCCCAGCGATAGAATACGCCGAGCAGGGCTACGCGCTGACCGTGATAAACTCGACCTTTTACTCCGGTGCCGTCCCAGATCTTTTGCGCTTCAAAACCGGCGGCGAAACCTACCTGCTCGACGGCCAAGCGCCCAAACCCGGCGAAGTGGTCGTGCAAAAAGACCTCGCCGAGACTTTCCGCCGCGTCGCCGCCGAGGGACCGGATACTTTTTATAAGGGCACCATTGCCGAGTCCATCGCGGGCTATATGGCCGAGACAGGTGGCCTGATTACCATGCAAGACCTCGCCGATTTCACGCCGACCTTCGTCGACCCGATTTGCGTCGACTACCGCGGGCACCAGATCTTCGCCCCACCACTGCCCTGCCAGGCCATCCAGTATTTAGAAACCCTGGCGATCATGGAGGGTTTCGACGTTGCCGACATGGGCCACAACACCGCCGAGACGCTGCACCGCTTTATCGAAACGACCAAGCTGGCGATGGCCGACCGCATCGCCTACGCCGCCATCGACAACCCGCCCACCGCCGGCCTGCTCTCGCCCGATTTCGCCGCCGAACGCCGCGCGCTGATCGGCGACAAAGCGCAATTTTCCGCCGGTGAACGCCTCTTTCCCGGCGCACCTACCGGCGAGGTCCCACCCGGCGACCCACGTCAATGGATGCACGAATGCACCACCCACTTCGATGCCATCGACGCCGAGGGCAATGCCGTCGCCTGCACCCAAAGCCTCGGCAGCGGTTTCGGCTCCGCGATGGTCGTGCCGGGCACCGGTGTCGCCCTCAACAACTTCATGCGCTGGTTCGATCTCGAACCTTCCAGCCCCAACGCCGTCGGCCCGGCGAAGAAAAACGAAATGTGCGTCTCGCCGGCGCAAGTCTGGGACAAAGGCGGCCTGCGCCTACTCATCGGCACGCCGGGCAGCTACGGCATTCTGCAAACCACCCCGCAGATGATCATGAACATCCTCGACCACAAGATGAACGTGCAAGCCGGCATCGAAGCTGCCCGCGTCAAAACCGGCGAACCAGGCTACGGGGTATCCGCCGAGACCCGGATCGACGCCGAGGTCTTCGCCGAGTTAGAGCGCCGCGGCCACCAGTTCAGCTATATCGGTGACTATTCGGCAGGCGTCGGCGGCGGTCAGGGCATTATGGTCGATCCCGATACGGGTTCCTTTATGGGAGGAGCCGATCCGCGCCGCGACGGCTACGCCCTCGGCTGGTAAGCATGAGCAACG
>DQLG01000750.1 GCA_015660315.1 Candidatus Latescibacterota bacterium | reverse complement strand
TGCAGATCGAAACCGTCATCCGGGTTGAGCATGTGCACGGGGCGCCGGGCGCCGCCGATGCGGGCACTCTCCAAAGTTTTGGCAGCCTGCTCGAGATCGCCGTTCCGGTATTGAAGACCGCCCTGGAGCGTGAGCAGTTCCGTAAGATTGAACCCGCCTCTCGATACCTCACAGAAAGCAGTCTCATCGGAGAATGGCAACGCGTCGGTGGTTTGCCAGAGGGGATTTACAATCACGCCGGCGGTTCCACCGGTCAAGCTGCTCCGTGCGGTGGTTCCGGTGTCCCGGTCAAAGGGCCAGTAGCCTACTAGGCCCGGTTCATCGCCCTTGAGGCGGGTGCTCATTGCCGCACGGATTTCCTTCCCTGTCCGGGCTAGGTTCCAGATTCGGAACTCACTAAAGCTAGCACTACAGTAACGATATCCCCATTTCTCGTTCCTTCCCAGATTTAAGTGCTGGTTGCTGACGCCAATGGGGCCATTGAAAAACCCGACCTGATCCTGACGAATGCCATCTTTGTAGCAAATCATCTCTCTACTTTTTATATCCCAAGTGGCGGCCAGATGGAACCATTCCCTGTTTCTTTGCATTGTCACATACACCATTGTTTTTTCCTGAGTCTGTATATTTTGAAGCTCATTCACCATTCCGTTACCCGAAAGGGTAAACCCATAGCCGTCATCCCTGTGTGAGCCTCCTTTGCTGACTAGATCCCCAAAGTTGGAATTTGACCTAAACCAGCCCTCCATGGTGATCGCCTCGGTCAACCGAAGGGCTTCCGAGTCGCCCAAGTCGATGTAGCCCGGCCGTTGTTCATACTGGGCGTTCATCCAGCCGAGGGGGACGGAGATGTCCTGAAACATTTCGGGGTGGGTGATGGCTCCAAGCGCCAAGTCCCTTAATGCACTTTGATTCCCGGCGAAGGAGCCGATCGCGCTTTCGAGCAGCTTTTGCCCCTCGGCCAACCGGCCTTGTCGGACGCACAGGGTCAGGCTTCCACTTACGATATTGGTGTTGTCCGGGGACAGTTGCGCCGCCTTGAGATGGAGGTCTAGTGCCTTGTCCCAATGACCCAATTCCGCGTGGGCGCTGGCTTCCATCGCGATGAAGTTCGCCTTTTGCCGGTCGCTTTCCTCCATTCGGGCGTGGTGGAAAAAGAACCCGCTCCAATGTTTGGCCATGTGCAGGCGCTTGGCCCGCTGGCGATGCCAAGCAGCAGTATCGTCACCCGATGACTGAATCAGACTGGTGAATTGAATCGATTCCCAAGCCGTCTGGAGATTGTCCCTTGAGAGTGCTTCCAAACTGCCCTCGTCGCTGATTTCACTGGTGGCGGCCACTTGGCTGAACTGCTGCAAGGCAGCGAAAGTATGCTTGCCACGGCCAAACTCGGTAGCTGCAAATACCTCCACTTCCGCCAAGCTGAGGGTGTATTCCCCCCCGGCAGTGGGGCCGATCTTTTCTACCCGAACCTTAGCGGCAACCGGCTCAGTGACAAGGGTGATTTCCAGCTTCGGATTGGGGGCTATCGCATCCGACTCGGTCAGGTAGTCTTTGCCCCAAACCTCCTTGCCCGTAGCATCTAGCAAACGCACCCGGATATTGACCAGCCGATCTTGCCAATTTTGACGGTTCCACAGGACGATTTCAGAGATAGCAACCGGTTCTTGAAGATCAAGCTGCCACCAAGGGTTGGTATCTTTGTCTGAAGTGTGGGTGGTTGAATTCATCCCATATCTACCGTCGGTATTTCCATCGATGGCCCGGGAGGCGACACCGCCGAAGTCGGTGGTCGATTGAGTGGCCTTGCCGGTCAGCCTTTCGCGTTCCATCGGCAGTTGATAAATCCGGGCCGTGTGATCCCGGCTGGCTGTGATGACTGACCGGCAGGCCGGGTCAAACGCCACCCAGTTCACCTGATTCAAGTGACGCAGGGGCGCCGTGACCGGCTGGCCGGTTGCCGCATCCCAAACACGGGCGGTGTTGTCCGCGCCGGCAGTGGCCACCAGCGCGCCGTCCGGGCTGAAGGTTGCATGGTGAAGTCTGCCATGAGTCATGGACCCGGAGACCGGAGTCCCTGTGACTGCATCCCACACGCGGGCCGTGCCGTCTGTGCTGGCGGTCAGCACCCACCGGCCATCCGGGCTGAATTCCGCGCGGAACACTGCGCCGCCGTGCTCCATTCTTTCTGAGATTGGCTGGCCGGTTCTTGCGTCAATGACTCGGGCAAAAAAGGGAGGGTTTGCGTCATTCATGCTGCCACAGGCGATGACGAATGTATGTCCATTCGGGCTGAATTGGACATCTTGCACTGGTTTGCCAAGGTCAATCGTATGAACCAATTGAGGCTTTTGATTTGGGAGCAGTTCCCACACATGCACCGCGCCATCATTACCGTTCCCATGCCCGCCGCCACCGGTTGCTCCAACCAGAAAACGGCCATCGAGGGAAAATGCTGCTGCATTGGAGCCGTAATTTGTAGTTAGCATGGGAAATTTCTCATTGCCTGTTTTAACGTCCCACACTGCAATTCCCCCCTTGGCTCCTTGCACCGTGGCTCCTTGCACCGGGACAGCCAGCAGGCGATTGTCCCTAGTGACACCAATCTTACCAACCCAGCCATCATGCTTGTCAATGGATTGGAGTACTGTCCCCTCCGCTGTATCCCATATCGTGATCGTGCGTCCTCCACTTTTAGTGAAAAGCAGCGTACCGTCACTACTTAACTTGGCAGAACTAACTGGTGCCGACATGGTTTGGCTGTTGATTAATTCCCTGGTAGATGTGTCATAAAAACCGATATCAGATGCAGTATTCCATCCTGCCGAATCGGTCAAATAAAAGCGCTTACCGTCCGGGGTGAATCCCACTCTACCAACGTTGTGTTCCCGGAAGATCATCCCGGTCAAGCGGGACGCCTGCTCGATTTTTTGGACGAGGTTGCGTTGGTAGGTTTGCTGCAAATCTGGGTCGCCCTTGGCCAAGTCGGCGGCATCGGCATACCACGGAAGCGCACGAAGGGTTTCTCCCTCGGCTGTGAGGGCATCGCCGGTGGCGATACTGCGCTTGGCCAACTCGAGCACCTTGTTGTCGACTTCTCGCTTGGCTTCTTCTGTGGCCTGCTTGGCCAGGACGGCGATGACGAGGAAGACGATTGCGGCGCAGGTGGCCATGGCCAGCCCTGCCAGCATTTTGCGCAACCGAGAAGCGGAGCGGGTCTGCTCCTCGGCCCGCAGTTTCTCGGTCTCAGCCCGTTCCTGCTGCGCCTTTGCCAAGGCCTGTGCCTGGGCGAGTTCGCGCTGGCGTGCCTCCTCGCGTTCGCGCTCCTCGCGGACGGCCTCGTCGTGGGATTTGTCGAGGAAGACCATGGCCTCCTCGAACCCAGCGAAATAATGATCAGCCCAACTCTTGTTAGGTTTAGTTTCCTCGCGCCAAGAGAGTGCGATCTGCAGGTCGGGATCTCGGTAGTAGCCGGCTTTCCCCTCCTGATACAAGCTGCTGGTGTCGGCCAGACGGCGGTAAATCTTGGCCGACTGCGCCTCGTCGTCCACCCAGTCGCGCAGCCGACGCCAAGCGCGCATGAGGCTCTCGTGGGAGATGTCGATGACGGTTTTTTTTGTGATGTCATCTTCGCCGCTGGGCATGAGGAAGGTGCGGCCCTGCCGGCGGAAGGCGTCCACCACGGTGCGGATTTTGTCCTCGTCCTTCTCAATGATCTCACACAACTCACGGAACTGCATCGGCCGCCGGATGCCGCGGTTTTGGTCCACCTTCTCGGTGAGCGCCTTGAAGAGTTTCTCGGAGATCCAGCGGTGCTCGTCGTCGGGCAGTTCGGCGTGAACCTCGTCGGCGTGGCGGCTGAGCGCCTCGTCCATCCCGCCGGTGGCCTGATAATGGTCAAGGTCAAGCGGACCATCCGCACCGCTCTCGTCCCAGTAATCCCACGTGCGCATGAGAGCGTGCTGGAGGATGGGCAACTGGTCGGGGTCGTCGCCGATGTCGTTAAGCAGTCGCTGGACAAGGAGAGAAGTAATCTCGCGCTGGCCGACGGCTACCGGCCCCTCGATGGCTTGCCGACGCTGGTTACGGTTGAGGCGCGGGATGAGGTATTCGCCCTCGTTGACCGACTCGGCCAAACCCCGGAACTGTGCGCAGTCTCCCAGAAAATCAGAGCGCATGGTGAGAACCACATAAATAGGCAGGTCGATCTGCTCGCTGGCCTCAAGCAGCAGCGTTATGAAATGTCCAGCCTCCTCCTCCGACAAACCACTCATGCGACGGAAGCG
>DQLG01000267.1 GCA_015660315.1 Candidatus Latescibacterota bacterium | reverse complement strand
GTCGATATCGCGCGGCACGGCGATATCAATAAGGAAAAGAGGACGGCCGCGGCGTTCGCGCATCGCGGGGCGCAGGTCATTGGGGCCGATGACATAGTCGGTGGCGGCGGTTGAGGATATGACGATATCGGAACCGGCGAGATGCTCTGACAAGGTCTCGAAGGGGACGGCCTCGCCGCCGAAGCGCCGGGCCAACTCTTGTGCGCGCGCGAGTGTGCGGTTGCTGACGAGCAGGCGTTCGACGCCCGCATCGACTAGATATTGGGCCGTGAGTTCGCCCATTTCGCCGGCACCGACGAGTAGCGCACGGCAGCGCGCCAAATTTTCGAAGACTTGGCTGGCCAACTCGACGGCGGCGGTGCTGATCGAGAGACGGCCACGGCCGATGTCGGTTTCGGCGCGCGCGCGTTTGCCAACGCGTAGCGAGCGTTGGAAGAGCTCGTTGAGCAGCAAGCGCGCCGAGCCGTTCTGCTGCGCCGTCTCCAGTGACTGGCGCACCTGGGAAAGGATCTGCGACTCGCCGATGACCAGCGAATCGATGCCGCTGGCGACGCGGAAGAGGTGAATGGCGGCCTCCGAGTCGCTGAGCTGGTAGAAGTGGGATTCGAGGGTCTGCACGTCGATGCCCTGGGTTTCAAAAAGAAAACGACGGGCCTGGTCGAGACCGCCGTCGCCGTCGGCGGCGAGATAGAGCTCGGAGCGGTTGCAGGTCGAGAGGATGGCCGCTTCGCTCAGTCCGTAGTCGTGGATCAGGCGGGCGAGAGCCGAAGGCTGATCGTCTTCGGGGAAGGCCAGCCTTTCGCGGATCTCGACCGGCGCGGTATGGTGGTTGAGTCCCAGGGTTAGTATGCGCACAGGATTAAAAGTAGGCTAAATTAGTCGAACGCAGTAGCGGCACGGCGTTTAGGAGACTTTGCCATCTTTGACGGCCTTGAGAATATCCGAGGTCGTGACGATACCGGCGAGCTTTTCGTCTTCGACGATCACGATCCGATGGATATGGCGCTCGTGCATCAAGCCGGCCAACTCGGCCAGTGACGCGTCGGGCGCGGCGCTGACGAGCAGGGTGGACATAATTTCTTCAACCGGTATATCATTGATGTCGCCGGCGTCGAATTTGGACCAGTCATGTGCTTTGTTGCTTTCGGCCGTCGATTGGAAATCCGATTCGAGCAAAACATCGTTTTCGCCGAAGGTGTTGCTACTGAAGACGATGTCGGAGACCGATACTACGCCCACCAACTGGCCTGCGGTGTTTAGGACCGGGGTGCCGCGGATACCTCGGTCCTGGAGGAATTCCGCCAATTGACCGACCGACATTCCAGTGCGGACGCATTCGACGTCGGTATGCATGATGTCTTTAGCCTGTATAACCATAGGGTTGGTCTTTCGGGTGTGATCATGGGCGGCGGGTATGGCCGTCTTATAACATACTCTCCATGCGGCGGCGATACAATCGCGACAAGCACAGGTACGGCGAAACCTGTGTGGGCCCGCGCTCATCTAAGAAAGCGGATAATTTAATGCGAAGGAGTGCGGTTATGGCGAAATGCAGTTTGCTGGCGGGTTGCGCGTTGTTGTGCTTGGTCGTTGAGGTGGGTGCCGGGGCTTGGACACTGCCGCAGAAGAAATTGTGGGGCAAGGTGACTTATTTCCAACAGACCACCAACGAGTGGTATGTGGCCAGCCCACAGTTTATCGATGGCCAGGTAGTGTCGACGGGGCAGCGCGCCCATTACAATTTCAACGGCCAATACGAATCTAAGGCGTTGTTCGCCGAAGGCTTTTACGGGGTGAGCGACCGCTTTGACGTCGCGGTGCAGATTCCCTATTTCGACCAGTCGTTCGCCGACGAGACGCGCAGCGACCCGGTTGCGGACGCAGGCCTGAGCGATATGCGTCTTTTTGCCAAATTTCGCCTGGTCGACAAGCCCGTTCTCTTTTCGCTTAAAACTGGCGTCAAAATGCCCACCGGCGAATTTAAGAACGAAGACGGGCTGATCCCGGTGGGCGAAGGACAGTGGGATTATGATTTCGTCGCGCAGTTGGGGCGCTCTTTTTGGCCGCTGCCGCTCTATGCCAATGTAGACGTCGGTTATCGGGTGCGCACAAAAAACGACGAGATCGACCGCGACCCGGGCGACGAGTGGTTTCTCAACGCCGAGTTGGGTTACAATATCACGCGCAAGCTGATGCTGATGGGTAAATACGAGTTGCTGCGCAGCGATCCGTCAATTGAGTTCGGCTCGATCGTCAACCGTTCGCAGATCAAGCGCATCGCCTTCCTGATGCCGGTTTTGCTCTATGCCATAGATGAGCGCACGGCGGTAGAGGCCGCGCTGCGCATCTCGCTCAATGGTCGCAATTATCCCGCTGGACAGCAGTTTATCCTGGGGGTATCGTCGTCGATAGGCTAGAGCTGAAGGACACTCAGCGACGCAACTGCTGCAATCGCCGTTCGATGCCCTCGGCCATCGCCGGCCGTTGGCGGATGACTTCATCGAGGTGTGGTTGCGCTTCTTCGCTTCGCCCTAACATGTGCAAGGCAATGCCCAAATTGAAATGGGCTTGCACAAAACCGGGTTGACGCCGCAGGGCTTCTTTGAGGTGGTTGACGGCGCGCTCCAATTTTTTGTCCTGCGCCAGCGCGATGCCGTAGTTGACCCGCGCCTCGACATAATCGGGGTTGTGTTCGAGCGCCAATTCGAATTCTGTGAACGCCAGCGCAGGCTGGTTCGACCCCAAATAGAACATCGCCAGCGTGTGGTGCGTGTCCCAGTCGGCCGGGTCGGCAGCGATCAACATCTTATAGCCGTCGATTTCCTGTAACATCCATTTGCGATAGAAGTCCCGTTTGAGCTGGGGCAGGTCTGCGGCCCGTCGAGGTAGAACCTGGAGGGTCAGATCGCCCATCTCGTCGGCCGAGTGCAACCCGTAGCGCACCCGCAGTGGCGGGTCGTGTGGGTTGCGGGCGTTTTTCGCGGAGTTGTCGTAGCTGTATTCCATGACCAGCGTAGTGCCGGCGGGCAGAAAGACGGGTTCCTGGAAGCGGTAATCGTCCTGCCAGTTGAAATCCCAATCCTCAATCCAGATCAACCCTTGTTCGCGGCCGTCGGGCAGTTCGGCGTAGGCCTTGGTCTCCGCGCCGAGGTAGTGGGCGTGTGGGTAGATGGTCAGCACTTCGACATCGACGGGCAGTTTGTAGGTGTCGCGGATGCGGTAATCGCTCGCGCCGGCCGGAATGTCGATATCCTTGCGTCCCAGGCGCAGCATGGCCGGTCGCCGTTTCGGTGGGCCGTCGGCGAAGAATAGCCCGACGCGAGATTGGATGGCTTCGGCTTTGCCTGTGGGCAGCATGTGCAGTTGCAGTAGTAAGTCGGTGTCCGGCTCCAAACGCCAGGCTAGGCTGTCGCTGCCGGCATAGGGGGTTTTGCCCTGGGTCCAACCGAGAAAGTGCCCGTCGGCGTCCTGGGCTTCACCGAAGCTCATACCCTCGAAACCCGGTTCGTCGTCGAGTTCGTCTTTGCGCCTGGCCGCGCCGGATCGGTCGACCATCATGGTGGCGTGGTGCACGATGCGGGCGTTTTCGGGTTTGAATTCGACCGCCTTGATATAGCGCGTTTCGTCGACGGGCAGTGGAATTACGAAATTGCGGAAGACATCCGGCCCGTCCGCGTTCAAGGTATAGGCGACGGGCATCGGTGCGACGAGGTCGGGTGGGCCGAGCTCCCAATCGCTTTCCCATTGCGGTCGCGGCGGCAGGTCGGCTGCCGCGCCTTCTTGCTCGCCTTCGTCGATCCAGCGTTGGATCGTCTTGATTTGTTCATCGGTCAATCCGCGCTCGCCGACGAAGTGGCCGTAGCCGCGTTTGGGTTTCCACGGTGGCATATAGCGGGACTGCGTGACGAAGGCGATTTGCTCGGCGCGGGCGATAACATCGGCATAGTCGAGCAGGTTGAAAGGCGCCGAGCCTTCTGGGCGGTGACAAGCGGCGCAGTGCTCGAAAACTATGGGGGCGATATCGCGATTGAAGGTCGTCTGCTCTCGGCGCTCGTCCGCGTTGCAGCCGAAGCAGACGGCAATAAGGGTTAGGAACGGGCGGACGGCAATTTTCTTCATTGCAAGTCGGAGATAAAACAGCCGATCGCTCGAGTGACGCTGGGGTCCGGGCTTTGGCCGGCAAGTGCAGCGGTGAGTGCGTCGGCGAGATCTTGTTTGTTGGCTTGCGGACGCGCCTTGTCGAGGGCGGTGTAGCGGTCGTCGATACGGCCGCGGTACAGGACATTGCCGTGCGGGCCGAGGACCACGGTTTCTGGGGTGATGCTCGCCCCCACGCGGCGGGCGAGCACGTGTTGCGTGTCGCGTGCAACTTGGCCCGGCAGGCCGTATTCTTCGCGGTGATGGCGGATGACGGCGGGAGTTTCGTTGGGATCTGGGTAGACCAGCCAGAACTCGGCACCTTGCGGCGCGAAGCGTTCGTGCAGCGCGGCGATGGTCGGCGCGTAGCGGTTGGAGATCGGGCAATCGGTCTGTACGAAGAGCAAGACCGTAGCCTGGGCGTCGCTTGTGAAAGGGTCGACGGGGTAGCCGTCTAAATCGAGGGCTTTAGGACGGTCGGCGCGGCAGCTGAGTAGGGCGAGGAGCAGGATGATTGGGATGATTTTGTGCATGGGAGAAGGATAGATATTGTGGGGGATGGGTGCAAGGGGTGGTCCTGGATGCTGGTGGACTGTTGAGAGATATTCTTTGTGATCATTTGTTAATGGTGAATGCCGCGTTAAAATCAATGCTTCGCGTCAATTGATGATAGAATGGCCTGTAGATACCCGTCTACAGGTTTTTTTGTTATTTATGGAATAAATAAGTTGTGTACATTGTCTAATGGTTATGTCGGAACGAGAGTCGACAGATACAGCGCTTATCGACCGGGCGCGCGCAGGAGACGAGACGGCGTTTCGCGTCCTAGTCGAACGCTACGAGCCCCAGGTCGCTGCGACTGTTGTGGGTATGTTGGGACTGGGCGATGAGGCCGATGATGTGGGTCAGGAGACTTTTGTGCGCTTTTACAGAGCGCTGGCCAAGTTTCGTGGCGATGCAGCGCTGGGTACGTATCTGACGCGTATCGCGATGAACCTCTCTCTCAACGCGATTAAGCGTCGACAAAAACAACGCTGGCGATTTTGGAGCCGGGACGACGAGGAAAAAGCCCCGCCTGAATCGAGTGTTGACGGTCGAGACGAACAGGTGGAGGAGGCACGCAGCGCGGCGGTGCACGCGGCGCTGGCCCGGCTCAAACCTGATTTTAGGGCGGTGGTGGTGTTGCGCATGCTCGACGGTTATTCGACTAAAGAGACGGCCGCACTGTTAGAGATTGCGGAGGGCACGGTGCTCTCCCGGCTTTCGCGCGGTATGAAACAACTGGCGACCATCCTCAAAAACGAGGTGGACCTATTATGAATGAAAGCGATCGAATTGAGATGATGCGGGCCTTGGCGGACGAAATGTCCGTTGAGCAACGGGAGGCCTTCGAACGGGCCTTGGCGGATGATCCCGTATTGCGCGCCGAGTGGGCATCCTTGCAGATGCTCGAGGGTCTGTTACACGAGAATCGTGCCGAATCGTTTCGCCCTTTCTTCGCTGCCCGGGTCACGCGGCGGATCGAAGGGGCTGGCGAGGAGGGCTTGGCCGACGCGCTGATGTGGCTTTTCCGCCCGCTGGCGTCGCTGGCGTTGGTCTTGGCGGTCTTTCTGGCGTTGAGTAATTGGAACGAACGCGAACTGGTAGGAGAAGAGGCCTCGTTTTTGGAAGCGGTCTTTGTCGCGGTGCCGGCTACGGCCGAAGCTGCCTACGTCATGGATATGTGAGGCGGGCGATGCAAGCAAAAACAAAAAGTGGGTTGATTCTCGGTAGTACCCTATTGATTGGCGCGTTGCTTGGTGCGCTGCTCTTCGGTTGGTTCGTGCGTGATCGAATGCGGCACATTCCGCATCCACGGCATTTTAGCCGCAGGATGGAGCGGATGATTAAACCGCAGGACGAGGCGCAACAGATAGCGCTGCGGGAAATTCTCATGCGCTATCAGGATAAGCTACGGGATATCGACATAGCGCATCGGGAGGCGTTGAAGACACATATGGATGCGGTGTTGGTGGAGCTGCGGCCGATTTTGTCGGAAGAGCAGTTTCGTCGCGTCGAACGACGGCAACGGCGGTTTGGCGAGTTGATGGAGCGTCGGGATGAGAGGCCGCGCACACCGACGCGAGGGAAGTGATTTTTTTTTAAAAATGGAAATGGATGGAAACGATCGTTTGTCTAATGTGGCGTATGTAAGAGAGATGGCCATCTCTTAACAATGAAACCCAAGGAGATGAGAAAATGAAAAAGAAATGGTTTGTATTGGCAGGTGTCGTATTGGCACTGGGCGTGTTGGTTAGCGCGGCGGTGGCGCATCGCGGAGAGCGGATGCGTTCAGGGCATGGGATGCGGGGGATGATGCAGGGGTTGGATCTGACGCAAGAGCAGCAGGAACAGCTCAAGGATTTGCACAAAGAACATCGGCAAGAGATCAAAGAGATTCGGAGCGAAGGCCCTGAGGCAATGGAAGCTTTGCACGAAGAACACCGCACGGCACTGGGCAAGATTTTGAACGCGGAGCAGATGGAGAAGATGCAGGTGATGCGGGCGGAGTTTGGCGAAGGTTTCCGCGGCAGAAACATGCGTGGACACGGCGGGATGCGTGGACACGGTGGGATGCGTGGACACGGTGGGATGCGTGGACACGGTGGGATGAGAGCGTTCGCAAAACTGAATTTGACCGACGAGCAGAAGCATGAACTCAAAGACCTGCGCAAGGCGCATCGCGAAGAGGTGGGCAAGTTGCAGAAGAAGCACCGTGAGGCGTTGGAGAAGCTGCTGAAGAAAGAGCAGCGCGCAAAATTGGAGGAGCTTAAGGACGATGCGTTTTACGGCGGCAAGCAGAAACATCGTCGTTCAATGTGGTAAACGTTCGATCCGCTTTAACTAGTGGCGCGTAGCAACCAATCGGTAGCTACGCGCTTTTTTGTGCTTTATCAGTAAGACGACCAACCGTGCTGGGACCGAAGCCGTTGGATGGTATCCTGGTCGGCGGTAAAGGGCAGTGACGGCGAGGTCGGCAGCGGCAAGTGATGCTCTAGGCCGAGGGGAGTTTTCGCAAGCTTGGCGTTATAGGCCAGCACCATCAGGATCTCGAGATTAATCACGTCGAGCGCGTTGTAGGCCAACAAAGTGTCGAGGGCTTTTGCGTTGCCGCGCTGATAATCGTGCCAAAGCAATATGGCAAAGGAGCCGTCGATGTCTTCTAGACCTTGCCGCGGAATGCCCAATTGTTGCTCGCAGCCTTTGAGCCCGCCGCGATAGCCGAGGCTGCCGAGCACGTAGCGCAGGTCGATATGCGGCTGGTCGAGGGGCGCGCCGAGACAGCGGCGCACGAAGGGGGCGTCGAAGGTCTTGCCATTGTAAGAGACGAGCAGCCGGTAGTCGGCGATGTCGCGGGCGAAGTCGCCGAGGTTCTGGCCCGAAACATACGAGCGCACCTGGCGACCGTCGTAGAGTACGATGGTGGTGATATAGTCCGACGGATCGCCGAGGCCGGTGGTTTCGATATCGAAGTAGGCCACCTGGTCGCGGAAGGCGGGAAAGAGCCGCCACTGTTGGTCAGAGGGCAGCAGGCCATAAAAATAATCGCCGTTGCCCGCCTGTAATTGCGCGATCGACTCGCGTATATGGCTGTGCAGCGTCGCTTCTTTTTTGGAGCTGAGCGGTAAGTTCGGCTGGTTGAAGATATCGTCCCACCCGTGCAAGCCGGCTTGCCAGAGCGAGCGTTCGGTTCCGGCGCCAAAACCTGGGATATGGCAAAAAGTATGTTTGAGCATGGGTTCCAAGAAAACAAGGTGAGCGCATTTAGGCAAGGGGCGCGGGAAATCGCGACATTTATCGTCTTATAGTTAGAAATCGCGCAGTCTAAAAAACCACCTAAAATGCTATGTATTTAATAATTAGCTATCTGGTCTGCCCGTAGTCGCGCTAGGTGCCATGTCGTTTTCTATTGGATGCATATATACAATTCTTATAAAGCTAGTATCGACGGCGAGGCAAAATTACGGTGAACCCGTGCCCGGCACTTCGACCTCGATGGTGCGAATCCGGCCGTCGCCGGGCTTGCGCGGCAGGCCCAAGATCGCCGACTCGCAGAGAAAGAGCGAATAGTTTTTATCATCGACAATAGAGTGGAAAATTAATTTAATTGTTCCATAAGTGATTTAAAAATAACAAAATATGAATATGCAAATATTTGCTCGGGTGTGCCAATAGTATAGCAATAAGAGCTTAGGTGTTCATAGCGTAATCATGGAAAAATACACACTAATACTTGTCGAGGATCACCTCTTCTTATATATATTGTGTTCATGACTATAATAGACTCGCATACCCATGCTTGGCAGTATTGGCCTTACGAACCGCCGGTGCCCGATCACGAGAGCCGCAGCAAGGTCGAGCAACTGCTGTGGGAGATGGACCGCAATGGCGTCGACAAAGCCGTGCTGGTCTGCGCCCGTATAGAACACAATCCGCACAATAATGACTATGTTGCCGACCGCATTAAGGCTTATCCGGATCGGCTGGTGCAATTTGCCGATGTCGATTGCTCGTGGTCGGACGAATACCATACGCCGGGTGCGGCCGAGCGTTTGAGCGCGGCGGCGGAAAAGTATCAGCTCAAAGGCTATACGCATTATGTAAAGAGCGATACCGAGTGGTTTGCTTCAGAAGAGGGGCTGAAATTTTTCGAGGTGACGGCTAAAAAGAAGCTGATCGCCAGCTTGGCAATCTCGCCGCAATGGCAACCGGCGTTGCGTGAGTTGGCGCGGCGCTTTCCGTCGGTGACCTTCCTCTGCCACCATATGGCCGGGGCAAATGCGCGCGAAGAAGCACCGCACGAAAATCTCAACGAAATTCTGCGCTCGGCCGAGGTGCCTAATATTTATATCAAGCTCTCGGGTTTTCACTACGCCTCGCATGTGTCGTGGGCTTATCCCTATTCAGATACGCACTATGTGGTGCGTAAGCTCTACGAAAACTTTGGCGCCGAGCGACTGTGTTGGGGGTCGGACTATCCGGTAGTGCGTTTTAATATGACCTATCAACACGCGCTCGAAGCTTTTCGCACGCATTGCACCTTCGTGCCCGATGAGCACAAGCAGTTGATCCTGGGTGAAAACCTGGGTCGCTTGCTCGACCAGGCCGGCGCTTGAAGCTCGTTTCCTGGAACGTCAACGGGATTCGCGCAGTCTGGCGCAAAGGCTTTCTCGACTGGTTTGACGCGGCAAAACCCGATGTGCTCTGCATACAGGAGACGCGCGCCTGGCCCGAGCAGTTGGAGCCAGAACAGATTGCGCCGCCGGGGTATGAGGGTTTTTGGGTGTGCGGCGAGAAGAAGGGTTATAGCGGGGTGTGCATTTACACACGTCACAAACCAGAAGAAGTAATCGCGGGGTTGGGCGCAGAGCGGTTCGACCGAGAGGGGCGCACGTTAACGCTGCGCTTTAAAGACTTCACAGTGGTTAATGCCTATTTTCCGAATGGCCAGCGCGATCATGCGCGCGTGCCCTATAAGATGGAGTATTGCGCCGCTTTTCTCGCACATTGCGAAGCTCGACGGGCGGCGGGTGAAAGCTTGCTGCTCTGCGGCGATTTCAACACCGCCCACCACGAGATCGATCTCAAACGCCCTAAGCAAAATCGCAAGACCACGGGTTTTTTACCGATCGAACGGGCTTGGATGGATGAGTTGGCGGCGGCGGGGTATATTGATACTTTTCGTGCCGCGCATCCCGGGGAAGAGGATCACTATACCTGGTGGTCCAATATCGGCGGTGCGCGCGGGCGCAATGTCGGTTGGCGGATCGATTATTTTTTCGCTACACCCTGCGCAGATATCGCTTCGGCCTATCATTTGCCTGAGGTGCTCGGATCGGACCATTGTCCGGTGGGGTTGGAGCTTCGTTAAACGTCAAGACCTGTTATGAGCCAAACACATAATTATATCAATCATCGGCCGAGCAAATTGCGTTTGGAATTGTGGAAGCGCATCGACCGCCATTGGCAGAAGGGTGATATACAGATTACCAATAATCAGTTTTTCCGGGTTATGGAGCAAAACTTTTCACGCCTGGCCAAGGTGAAGGCTTCGATGCATGACAGCAAGAACGGTCGCCAGAAGGTCAGTCACTTCCTCGGACAGCGCATGCCGAGCTCTATCCCACTATGAGTGCCGAGGGAACCGCCGCGAGCACTGAGGAATGTGAGAGTATCATGGCCGAGATCGATGCCGACTGCGAAACAGGCGACAAGAAGGAGCAGATGCAATTTTATAGCGTCTGAACGATTATGGCGAATCTAAAAGTGCCGGTGCGTTGGTGGGGCGGGGCGGGCAATGATAAGGTTGTGCGGAGGGAAGACGGTCATTGTTACGCCGAATTGGAACTCGAGTTGGCGCGGACGGTTTTTATGGTCGTGGATAGCGATTGCGGCCAGGGCAATGTCTATGTCGAAGAGGGCATCGCCCCGGCGCTAGCGGCGGCACGGGCTGTTGGCATGCAGGTGGTTTATATCCACAACGACTTCTCGTTATCTGACGAGCCCGGCAGCATCAAGCGCGAGATCCACGGTACGCGTTGGGGCAATGAGGGCGAGGCCGATCGCTCACCGCCTGCGCGCACGCCGGCCGTACCCAATTATTCGCCCTCGATTGCACCGCTGCCGCACGAGCCCGACTTCCCCAAACGCGAGTGGTCGGGATTCCATGAGACGCATGTCGATTATCATCTGCGCTGCTATGATATCAAGAATATCGTCGCCGTGGGTTTTAGCCAGCGCTCTTGCCTCTACCAGACCTTAAATGGCGCGGTGGAGCATAACTACCGGGCGATTATGCTGCGCGATTGCACGCATTCTTCCGAATATCCCGACACCGTTGACGAGCGTCTGCCCGAGGGCGGTTGGTTGCGTACGGTGATGTTGCGCAACTTCGAGCACGTCGTCGGGTATACTTCGACATCAGCGGAATTTACTGCGGCTTGCCAATGACGCGTGATTTTCTGCTTTTGGCGTTGGTGTTGTTGCTGGTGAGTTGTGGTGAAGACCGCCCGGTGCTTGTCAAGACCGAGTCGCGGTCTACCTGGGGCATTATTCAGGAAGATATTTTTGCTGCACGCTGCGTCGGCTGCCATACGACGGGGACCTCATTCGCCGAGCAGTCGGCGCTAGTGCTGACTGCGGATGTGGCCTACAGCCAACTCGTCGGGCAGGCTCCGGCTAATGAGGCGGCAAAAGCCGAGGGGTTGATGCGGGTCAGCGATCAGGGCCAAGGGTTGCCTGGGTTGCTCAGAAGCTATCTCTGGGAAAAGGTCAACGCCCCGGACCAAGAACACTTTTTCGGCGACCACGCCTATTACGGGGCGCTGATGCCTTTGGGCGGGCAGCCGCTGAGCAATGGCGAGCTGGCTTTTTTGCGCGCCTGGATCGAAGCGGGGGCGCCGGAGACCGGTACGGTAGCGGATCCGGCGTTGTTGGCGGACGAGAGTCACTACCAACGGCCGGAATTCAAGCCGTTGCCCAAGCCGGAGAACGGGATCCAGTTTCACTTGGGTCCCTTTGACGTGCAGCCCAATTTCGAGCGCGAGCTTTTCTCGATGGTAGCGCTCGACAACGACGAGGAACTCTTCGTCGAGCGCTTCGAAATTTCGATGCAATCCGGCTCGCATCATTTCCTGTTGTATTCTTTCCAAGACGAGACGCCTGCCGAGCGGATGCCGGCGCCCAATGAGATCCGCGACTTGCGTGACGAGCAGGGCGTATATGTTTTCGACACGGTACGCACAATGCTTTTTCACCAGCCCATCGTCGGCAGCCAATGGCCTTTTTTCGACTTTAATTTCCCGCTCGGCGTGGCGATGCGATTGCCCAAGGGCATGCGCTTCGACCTCAACTCGCACTATATCAACCGCACCGACGAGCCCACGGTGGGTGAGGCCTATATCAATCTGCACTACGCCGATCCGGACGAGGTGCAACACGAGGCCAAGATTTTCGGTTTGAGCAACTTCGATATCGCGCTGCCGGCTGGCAAGGTGACGACGCTCTTTGAGCAGTATCGCTTCCCCGAACGAATGCACATCATTCAGCTGGTGTCGCACGCGCACGAGCATATGACGGAGTTCCGCGTCGAGTTGATGGGCGGCGACCGCGACGGCGAAGTGGTCTATATCGCCTATGACTGGGAGCACCCGCCGATTCTCGAGCTAGACCCGCCGTTGGTTGTCGAGCCGGGGCAGGGTTTTAAGGTCGAGGCGACCTACGACAACTGGACCGACCGCGAACTCAACTTCGGCTTTTTGAGCGAAGACGAGATGATGATCCTCTACGGTTTTTTCTACACGGACTGATCTGTGCGTTGGGCCGTGTTGTAGCTTGCCGCCCTAGTTTTCTCAGTCCAACTTGCCGCCGGGCAAACCCAGCCCGATCCGACGACGAGTTTGCCGTTGCATTGCCGCGGAGAGCCTCGGAGTTGTGCTGGCGCCGAATTTATCCGCGATATCGACACCCTCTATTTGACCCTGCTCACTTCGCCCAACCCCCGGATCTTGGGGCTGGATCGGCATGTGCTAGCCGCGTGGATCGAAGCAGAGATCTTGCGGCAGGGTGTTGTGGTGGAGGGTAGTTACTCCTACGGGCGGGGGGCGTCGATGCTGGTTGTTGAGATCAGCGCGGTGCCGGTAGGCGGAAGGTGTTTCCACCTATTGGGTCGAGGCGGATCTGTGGGTGTTGACGGTGCTGAAGCGGCAGGCGCAAATGGTGAGTGTTTGGCGGGCGCGGGATATCGGCGTGGTTATGGGTGCGGCG